>CALAFV010000255.1 GCA_937891445.1 uncultured Phycisphaerales bacterium
GTCCTCTACCCAGGGGCCGCTGTGATGATCTGTGCGCAATGTGCGCGATGTTTGCGATCGCTTACTGAGCGCAAGTCCAGCAAGGACAAGGAGCAAAAAAATTCTGGCGGAGTTCGAATTTTCCTGGCTGGCGCGCACGATCTGTGCGCAAAACCGTTGATAAGCACACGGTTGAGGCGGGGAGGATGGGGAGAGGAAGGAGATGGGGCAGGGGCTCATCCCCGGCTTGATCTCGTGCCTGGTGCCTGATGCCTTATGCCTCTTCTGTGAGGCTTCACGCCGCCAGCCGGTGGCCCAGCCGCAGCCCCACGCGGTACCCCCCAACCTCGCGCGTGCAGCGCACGCATGCCGCGTCGGTCCACGGCTGCCGCGTGCGCGCGTCGCGCAGCGTCACGGTCATCCCCGGCTCGATCGCCACGGGCGAGAGCAGCCCCACGCCGCCGTCGGACGAATCCACCAGTTCCACCCGCGTCAGCCCGATGCGCCCGTCCGCCCCGCGGAACGTCGCGACCATCTCGCCGCGGGCCGGAACGCGGGCCGAACCCCGCCGCTCCAGCCGCATGGGCGACCAGGACTTATTGACGTGCGTCATCGCAACCGTGCGAGAGGCGTGGCGGAGAGGCCGGGTGACTCGAGTGGCCATGGAGCGGATCCCGGAAGAAGAGGATGCGGCCGAGAACAGCGGCCGCTGCGTCCGCAAACATCGGCCCGCCCGCGCCGGCACTTGACCAACGGCCTTTCCGCGCTAGACCCCCCGCTCCACCCCCGCAATCCGGCAGATTTTGCGCTTCCCCCGCCTAGGCCCGCCTCCCCCGCTCCATCCGGTGCGCCAAGGCCAGGGCCAGTTCCAGCGACTGTTCATAGTTCAGCCGCGGATCGCACGGCGACTCGTACCGCCGCCCCAGGTCCGACTCCGTCAGCCCCCGCGCCCCGCCCGTGCACTCCGTCACGTCGTCCCCCGTGAGTTCCAGGTGCACGCCCCCCAGCCGCGACCCCCGGTCCAGGTGGATGTCCCACGCCAGTTCGAGTTCCCGCCGGATCTCCTCGAACGCCCGCGTCTTGACCCGGCCCCCGCCGTTTACGGTTCGCGTGTTCCCGTGCATCGGGTCGCATACCCACAGAACCGTGCGTCCCGACGCCCGCACCGCGTCCACCAGCGGCGGCAGCGCCGACTCGACGTGCCGCGCCCCCATCCGCGTGATCAGCACGATCTTGCCCGGCTCGTTCCCCGGGTTCAGCGTGTCGATCAGCGCGACCAGTTCGTGCGGCGACACCTGCGCCCCGATCTTCACCCCCACCGGGTTGGCGATCCCGCGGAGGTACTCCACGTGCGCCCCCGACAACTGCCGCGTCCGTTCCCCCAGCCACGGCAGGTGCGTCGTCAGGTTGTAATACCCCGCCCGCCGCGGCACCGTCCGCGTCTGCGCCGACTCGTACAGCAGGTTCAGCGCCTCGTGGCTGGTGAAGAAGTCCGGCGCCGCCAGTTCCGCCGCCCGCGCGTCCCCCGCCGCCTCCATCCCGCGCAGCGCCGCGAGCATCTCCTCCGCGATCCGCCGGTACTCCGCGGCGATCTCCGCCGGCAGCCCCGCCTCGCGAAGGAACGAGAGGTCCCAGTTCTCCGGGTGGTGCAGGTCCGCAAACCCCCCGTCCAGCAGCGAGCGGATGAAGTTCAGCGTGATCGCCGCGTGCGTGTACCCCTCGACCATGCGCGCCGGGTCCGGCCGCCGCGCCTCGAAGGTGAACTCCTCGCGGTTGACCAGGTCGCCGTAGTACGACGGCAGCGTCAGCCCCGGGTGGTCCTCGCGCGTCTCCAGCGGGCTGGACCGCGGCTTGGCGTACTGCCCCGCCAGGCGCCCGACCCGGATCACCGGCGTGCCGCTCCCGTGCGCCAGCACCAGCGACATCTGAAGCAGGATCTTGAGTTTCCGTGCAATCGGCTCCGGCCGGCAGTCTGCGATCCGCTCGGCGCAGTCGCCCCCTTGCAGCAGGAACCGCTCCCCCCGCTGCGCCTCGGCCAGCAGCGCCTTGAGCCGCTCCACCTCGCCGGAGGTCACCAGCGGCGGCAACTCGCGCAGGCGCGCCACCGCGCGGTCAACCGCCGCGCGGTCCGTATAGACCACCTGGTGGCTCGCCAGGCGGCTGCGCCACGAGTCGGGGGACCACTCCGGGCGCCATCCGGCCCCGGGCGCGGACGGGCGTGCGGCAGATTGAGCGGTGTCAGCGGTCAACGGATCACCCATGTGCGTCGGGCGCTGCGGGCGCGCCGGGAGCGCGCGCATCCATCGCTCGTGCAAGGTGTTGCGCGCGCAGGGCCCAATCGTACGTGCCCACCGGGCCCCGGTTCGGCCGCCGCGGCGACCTTGAGCCGGCGCGAGAGATTTTGCGGAATTCGGTGATCGTCCTGAACAGCCGCCCCCCGCTTGACGATGACTGCCCCGCCGCGGCGTTATCAGGCCGCGGCTCCGCCACAGGGCATGGAGCGGGGCGTGCCGGTTCGGCGGGTTCTCAACCAGGTGATCCCAAGGTCTCCCGCAGCAGCAAGGAAGCGAAGCATGCCCTCGAGCACGTCCAAGCGCCGTACGAAGACCAACGCCCGCCGCCGCGTGAAGGCCCGCCGTCCGAAGGCCAAGGCCACCCGCAGCACGACCCGCCGGACCGCCCGGCGCACCAAGGCCTGGTCCAAGTCCCGGCGCACCGCGAAGGCCTCCTGGCGCCGGCGCGCTTCGGCGAAGCGCTGGAGCCGCAAGAGCACCAGCCGCGCGACGGCCAAGACCAAGGCCAGCCGCACGGCCAGCCGCCGCAAGACCCGCCGCACGAACTCCAGCGGCAACTTCTCCTTCGCGTTCAGCAGCGGCCGCCGCACGTCGGCCCGCCGCTCCTTCGCCCGCCGCGCGGCCTGACCGCCCCGGCGAGACCGAACGACACGACGACTCCCTCAGGTGCGGTCGCGCTTGACCCGGCGCGGCCGTGCTTTCTTTTTGCCCCCTTCCCCGGAAAGCGGCGACGCCGCCGGGGTCCGGCCCCGGCGGCGCTCGCCGACATTCCCTCTTCCGTTTGCGTGCGGGTCGCCCGCGGCCTCAGCACCCTTCCTGCACGGCCACGAGCCACGAGGCCAGGAACGCGCTGATGTCGGTGGAGTTCACGCTGTTGTCTCCGTTGAAGTCCGCGTTGAGCGTGCCGGTCTCCAGGCTCAGGAGCCAGGCCGACAGGAACGCGCTGATGTCCGAGGAGTCCACGTCGCCATCGTTGTCCCAGTCGGCGTCGCACTCCGGCTCGGCGGCGACGACCGTGAACACGCCCACGCCGACGCCCGAGCCGTCGGAGTTCGTGACGTTGAGGTTCCGCGGCCCCGGCGCCGCCGACGGCGCGATGACGAACGAGATCCCGCTGATCTCCGTCCCCTCGAAGTTGGAGACGGGCGTCCCGGTGATCGTCACGCCGCCGCCGGTGACGAGCATGTGCGAGAGGCTCGTGACGTTCTTGAAGTTGGTCCCGGTGATCACCACCGGCACGGTCGTCCCCGGCGCGCCCGTCGAGGGCGAGACGCCCGTGACCGTCGTGGTGGCGCCGAAGACCGTCACCGTGATGGTGTCGGTGCTCTGGCGGCCGTTGGAGTCGGTGACGCGCAGCGTCGCGGGGTAGACGCCGTTGGAGACATACTGCCGCACCGGCTGCTGGCTGGTGATCTCGAAGACGCCGTCGCCGTCGAGGTCCCACTGGTAGCCGGTGGCGGTGGGGATGAACGCGCCGGGCTCGGTCGCCGCGGAGTTGATGTGCCCCATGAAGTAGCAGTTGGTGTTGGCCTGGACGCGCTTGTTCACGCCGGCGATGGCCAGCGGGTGGGCCGGCGCGCCGCCGCCCGGGCCGACGCGCACCGAGAGGTCGTACATCTGTACGTACTGGTTGACCGAGTCGTTGGGCCCGACGTCGAAGACGCGGATCGTGTACGTGCCCGCAGGCAGCGTCCCCGCCGAGAGCGTCTCGATCTGCCCCGGCCCCGCGGACGCCGCCGACTGGAGCACCGTCGTCCCGGCGCTGTTGCGCAGTTCGATGTTCAGGTTCCCCGCGTTCTCGGCGTTGACCGTCGCGGTGGTCCCGTTGCAGTTGTCGTCCTGCTGGCCGTTGATGTACAAACCGCCGACCGGGTCCACGATGATCGTCACCGGCTGGGGCGACGAGAGCGTGAAGCGGAACCAGTCCTCGTCGGTGTTGAGCGGGCCCGCCACGCCGTTGGTGGTCAGGTCGCGCTCGACGACGGACCGCAGCGGGTTGGCGAGGTCGCCGAAGTCCACGGCGTTGGCGGCGCTGGAGTTGCCGCTGTAGCGGTCGCCGTAGTTGCGCCCGGCGAAGCGGATCTCGTCGAACTGGAGCATGTCGTGGCCGGTCGGGCCGTTGGACGTCCAGATGAACGGCTCCATCAGTTTCGTGCTGTTGCACGGCACCACGTGGGCGGCGCCCAGCCCGTGCCCGTGCTCGTGAGCGACGACGTTCCGCAGGTAGCGGTAGTTGTTCGACGAGTTGCCCATGTTCGAGCCGGGGTTGAAGTAACTGGTGTTGATCAGCATGTCGCCGCCGGCCGATGGGTAGTAGTTGTACGCGAGGTAGTTCGGCGTCCCGCGCGCGTTGCCGCCGATGCGGATGTCGCCCCGGTTCGCGTTGCGCGTCGTGCTGCTGGAGCGGTTCGTGCCGTTGTCGGCCACTTCCTGGTACGTCAGCCCGCCGAAGCGGCGCCACGCCGCCAGCGCCTGGCGGATGTATTCCTTACCGCGGTCCTCGTTGCCGGCGCCGAAGTTGGTCGTCAGCGTGGCGTTGAGGGTGTTGGGCTGCCCGTCCCAGTTCGCGCCGTCCGGAACGAAGGAGTACGTCAGGCGCGCCCGCTGGGCCCGGCCGCTCTGCCCCATCGACACGTCCCCGGTCCACACCGAGGTCGTGCTGAAGAACCGCAGCCCTTCGAGGATCTGCGTCGGCTGGAGCATCTGGTACTCCCTGACCAGCGCCTCCAGTTCCGCGTCGGTCAGGTCCGCCGGGTAGCAGCGCGCCGCCAGGCCCATGTTCAGCCGCATCGCCAGCAGCGCCAGCCCGGGGTACTGCGCCCGGGCCGCGACGCGCCGCATCGCCGCCTCCACGCGGTCCGCCGCGCACACGGCCTGCGGCTCCGCGGCGCAGGCATCGGAGGCGCCGGCCCCGTGGTCGGGGCAGGCGGCGGCTGTCCCGGCGGCGGCCGCCAGGGCAAGCGGTGCGAGCAGGCCAACGGCGACGGCGCACGAGCGTTTCATGGCTTCTTGTTCCCTCATGCAAAAGGACCAGGCACCTGCGCCCTGAGGCAGAGACACCGCCGCGGATCCACCGCGATAAGGGCGCACCGGCTGGCCGAGCGACCGACAGGCCCCCGAACGGGGCCACAAAGAACGCCTCCGCTATCCGCCGCGGCGCGGCGGGGAGTTCCGATGGGAGCCGCGCAAGCCCCGGTTTGCCACCCGGCCAGTGACCGGACAGCGCCCGCGCGGGCTCTTGCTCAGCAGTCCCCCGTCTCCACGGCGGCGAGCCAGCGCATCAGCAACTCCGAGATGTCCGACGAGTTGACGGCCCCGTCGCCGTTCACGTCCGCGTGGAGGTCCTGGTTGTTGAGGCTGTCGAGCCACGCGGTGAGGAACGCGGAGATGTCGGTCGAGTTGACCGTGCCGTCGAAGTTCCAGTCCGCGCGGCACGGGGTCTCACGCTGCCTCGTCGTGGGCGCTTCCGGGTCCGTGGCGCAGGGGCTCAGCCCCTCGGTCCCGACCAGACCCGGGTGGTAGCCGACGTGCCCCGGCAGGTCCACGCGGACCGCGAGGATCTCCTCGATGTTGCTCACGCCGTCCCCGTCGGAGTCCACGGCCTCGAGCATCGCCAGCGCGTCGTCGATCTCGATGCTCATGTTGACCAGGACGCGAAGGTCCTCCCGGTAGCACGTGCCCGGCGAGCCGAACGGCACCGAATGGCACGTGAAGCAGCCGGAGCCCAACTGCTGGTCCATGCGCATCGGAAGCGTGCTCGTGGGGTAGCGCGCCTGCCAGGCGGCGTAATAGTCCGGGAACCCCGCGGCGGGGGCGCTCACCACGGCCACAACCCCCGCGGCGGCCAGCGCCGACAGGGCGACCAGTTCACGCGTCCACATCTCGCAACCTCCTCCTCGACTCTCTCTTGAACTCCTCGGCCGGCGCAACGCGGCGACGGCCGCCGATTCGCGGATCGGCCCCAAAGGATGCACGCGCCCGCTGTCAATTGCACGCGCGGCTGAAAATTCTCTCGCCAACGACGCCAACGGGCCAGTATCCGAACATCGGCCTGATCGGCTCTCGGGCTCCTCGCCCCGCGCGTGTGACCGTATCGCCCCGCACTCCGTATCAAGCGGGCCGCGCAGGAGCGCCGGCTCGCAGGCCCTATACTGGCCACTTCCGTAAGGGCCGAACAAGTATCCAACCGGATTAGATTGAAAGGAATCCCTCATGAACCGTCTGCGTGGACTTGTCGCCGCCGCCGGCGTCGCCTGCGGCCTTCTTGCCGCGGCCGCCGCTGAGGCGCTGCCGCCGGTGATGGACCGCATCCCGGCCGACGCCCTCGTCGTGGTCGCGACCCCGAGCCTCGAGCGGCTCGACAAGAGCGCCCAGACGCTCAACGGGCTGGTCAACGCCCCGACCCCGATCCCGAGCCTGCGCGAGACGCTGGCGATGGGCGGGATGAAGGAAGGCGTGGACCTGACCAAGTCCGCCGCGCTGGTGGTGATGCCCGGCGACATGGAGGCGGAGCAGCCGCCGATCGTCGTGCTGGTCCCGACCACGGATTATGCGGCGTTCCTCAGCAACTTCGACGCCAAGCCCGGCGCCGCCGGCGCGATCGTCGAGGCGGAGGTGCACGGCGAGCCGGCGTACTTCCGCGACCTGGGCAACGGGTACGCGCTGATGTCGCCGATGCGCCCGGTCGCCGAGGCCTTCACCGCCCAGCCCGGCAACGCCAAGGCGCACGAGCAGGCCCTGGGCCCCAGCAACCGCAAGATCGCCGATGAGGCCGACCTCGTCGTGATCGCGAACATCGCCGGCCTGCGCCCGCTGATCGAGCCGAAGATCGAGGGGGCGCTGGAGGAGATGGTCGCCAACTCGCCGATGGCGATGATGGGCCAGGTTCCCGACACGACCGGCGCGGCCGAGATCGCCACCGCCTTCGTGCAGCAGACGCGCACCGCCGTCGCCGGCCTGCGCGTGGACGGCACGGGCGTGGCCGTGGACCTGGGCGCGCAGTACATCGAGGGGACGTTCCTCGCGAACGCCTTCGCCGGTGGCGGCCAGTCCGGGTCGCTGCTCTCCCGCCTGCCGGCGATGAGCACCGGGTACTTCTTCGCCTTCGCGGCCGACCTGTCGAACCCCGCCGTCAAGCAGGTCATGACGAAGATCGGGGAGATGCAGCAGAAGCAGGCCGCCGCCGCGGGCGCGCCCGACATGCCCCCGGGCATGGTCGCCGCGCAGATCCAGGCGATGGACGGCGCCGCGACGGTCATCGGCGCCTCCCCCGGCGCGATCATGGGCATGGGCCTGATGATCAACAGCGTCTCGTACTGGAAGTCGAGCGACCCGGCCAAGAGCCTCGCCGCGACGCGCGAGGCCCTTGAGAAGATGAACGGCCAGGGCGCCGAGGGCGTCGTCTTCCAGACGACCTACACCCAGGGCGCCTCCACCGTCAACAACGTGCCGGTCGATGCCTGGGAGATCAGGCTCGGCGGCGACGTCGGCAACTCTCCCGAGATGGCTCAGGGCATGGCCTTCATGTTCGGCCCGCAGGGCGGCCCGGCTGGGTACATCGCCGCGACCAAGGACGGCGTCGTCCAGACCTACAGCAAGAACCCCATCCTGATGGGCGAGGCCCTCAAGGCCGCCAACGGCGAGGGGGGCCTCGGCGCCGACGAGATGATCAAGCTCGTGCAGGCGCGGCTCCCCGAGGGCCGCATGGCCGAGGCGTACATCGGGATGAAGTCCATCATGGACACGGCCAAGGGCCTCTTGGCCATGCTGGGCGGGATCAACATCGACGTGCCCGAGCAACTCCCCCCGGTCGGCATGGGCCTCGCCGGCTCCAACGGCGCCGCCCGGGCCGCCCTGTTCGTCCCCGCCCCGGTCATCAAGGCCGTCTCCGACGCCATCAAGGCCGCCCAGGCCGCGGACGACGAGGATGACCAGCCTGCTCCTCGCAGGGGGACTGGACAACCGCGTTTCTAGGGGTATACTGTTCTTCAGATCACTCAGCCCCCCCCCCC
>CALAFV010000256.1 GCA_937891445.1 uncultured Phycisphaerales bacterium
GCGGCGAAGAACTCGAGGTACTCGGTGACGACCATGTCCTCGTAGGCGCCCATGAAGTCCGGGACGTAGCCGATCACCGGGCGGATGCGCCGGTTCATGTGGCCGACGGTCATGCCGTCGATGATTGCCTGGCCGCTGCTGGGCTTGAGGAGCGTCGCGAGGATCTTGATCGTCGTCGTCTTCCCGGCGCCGTTGGGACCGATGAAGCCGAAGCAGTCCCCCTCGTTGATCGTGAGGTTGAGCGAGTCGAGCGCCACGAGGTCGCCGTAGCGCTTCGTCAGGTTGATCGTTTCGATCATCGGCACGCTGCAGTCTCCCTCAAGCGGATCAGATCGGCCCCTCGAGTTCGAGGATCGGCTGCTGCTGCGGCGGGTCCTCCGGCAGCGGGTACACCCAGCGGACGACGGTGCGCCCGGTGAGTTTGGCGGCCTCACCGTCCACGGTGATCGGCACCGGCCCCGCGCCGTCGGTGAGGTGGCCGATGATGATGATGCACGGCTGCGTGAACCACTTGGACAGGTCCCACCGGTGAGCGGCCTGCCGCCGCGCGAGGACCCAGGCACGCTGCGTCTCGCGAACCGGCGGGGGCTCGAGAAGGCCGTAGAGGGCCAGAGCCGTCAGACGCGTCGCCATGTCGCGGCCGGGCATGGCGCTGGTCGGCTCCTCGGCGCCGAAGCCGGAGTCCGCGCGGCCCAGCAGGCGGTCGGAGAAGAACTCGCGGGCCAGCGGCCGGAACTTGCCATCGCGGGGAGCGGTCTCGGTACCAAGGTCCAGCACATCACCGGGGTTCCAGCGGCCGACCATCTCGACGGCGTAGACCTCGCCGGTGAGGGCCATCGTCGGGCTGGCGGTCAGGGCCGTCTGGCGCGGCACCACGATGATCACCACGTCTTCCAACGGACCCGGGAGACCGTGCACGAGCCGGCCCTCCAGCCGCCACGGCCGGCCGGGCTCCCGGATCAGGCGGATCTCGCTGCCGACCTGCGGCGTCGCCCCCTCGGGGACCAGCGGCGTGGGCATCTTCCAGCGCGGAGCCCCCGCCCAGTCCACCTGGAACTGCCGGACAGTCGAGCGGGCCGGGACGGTCATCGCGTCGGGAGCGCGGGCGTCCACGTTGTACGCGCGGGCATCGGGGAACGACTCGGTCCGCGAGCCGAGGCTCGTGGCCGGGGGTGTGTCCCACGAGGTGATCGCCGCGCGGTACTCGTCACTGGGCGTTGCGCCCGGCTCGCCGACGGCGACGCGCTGCTCGCCGTAGCGGGGCAGCAGCAGGTTCATCCACATGCGGGCCCGCTGGTTGGGCTGGCCGTAGACGTGGTCCAGGAACGTGAGGTGCTTGCCGATGATGTCCCGCTGCTTGAGCACGTTCGCGCCGCCCCAGGCGATCGCGGTGAACACGCCGGCGACCAGGACGAACGCGACCCACGCGTGGTGCTTGAGTCCCTTGCGCTTGAGCACGAAGTAGCCGCCGGGGCCCGCGGCCACCCAGTACAGCAGGAAGACGAAGAACGCCAGCAGCAGGCCGCTGGCCGCCTGCCCGGACATCGCCACCGAGCCGGCGATGTCGCGGTCCAGCCAGCGGTCGGTCCGGTAGTGGGCCCACATCTGGGCGGACCTGATCCCCTCGTTGAGTTGGTCCTGCGTGAACAGGTCGAGTCGCTTGCCGAGAATGCGGTTCCAGAGGATGTCGGCCTCAATCCCGCCCATGCCGGCCAGCGAGCGGCTGAGCAGATCGAGACCGATCACCGTGACCGCGCCTGTGCCGACGATGCGGCGGATGGCGATGGTGCTCCCATCCGCGCCCGTCAGGATGCGCACGGCCTCAGACGGCAACGCGCCGGGCACGGGCTCCAGCACATTGACGACCGCCTTCTGCGGCACCACGGCGTCGGTCTTGGAGGTCAGCAGACGGCGATACGGCTCGAGGCTCACGCCTTCGCGCATCTCCACCCGCGCGGCGGGCATGATCGACGCCAGCGGGTGATCCCGCCGGCCGAGCCACCCCTGCCCCACCGCCGGTAGCACGATGACGAGGTGCCCCCCGCCGTGCTGCACCCACTGGCGGATCGCCTCGGCCTGTCCCTCCGTCAAGTCCCGCGGCTCCCCCTCCGGGCCGGACGCCGTCCAGACGAGCGTTTCCAGCGGCATCAGGCCGAACCAACGGTCGGGGATGTCCGTCGTCTTCAGGCCGCTGATGACCTCGATCGGCTCGTGGCCCGTCGGCGAGAAGGCCATGTTGGGCAGCCGCACCATGTACTGCTCGAGGCCGACGGTCCGGGTCCCGACGACCCCGATGATCGAGGCGTCGGAAGAGATCGCCCCCATCGGCACCGGGACGCGCGTGCCACCGACTTGGCGGCCGGGGACGTACTCGACGTGACCGTCGCCCATGGTCCGCTGGACGGCCTCGTAGACGTTGAACTCAAAGAGCGTCCCAGCGCGGGCGGTGAACGGCAGGCGCCCGTAGAGCCAGACGCTGCGCCATTGGCCGGGCTCGGGGACGATTGCGCGGCCGGAGCGGGCGATGTCGCCCTCGGCGTCCTGTATGGACCAGGTCACCAGCACGTCGCGCCGGCGGTCGGAGCGGCTGTTCAGTTCCACCCGCACGCCGACCCAGTCGCCGGGGCGTGGGCGGTTGCCGATCCCGAACGTCGCGATACGGACCTGGATCTCCCCCGTCCCCATACCTGCCCCCACAGCCGGGGAGGCGGCCCCATCCTCACCTTGGGCCCACGCAGCCGGGGTGATCCCCACCAGCAGCATGAACGCGGCGATGACGGCAGCGAAGGCACGCGCGGGGCCCCGTTGCGTAAGCGTTCGGATCATGCTCGGAGATTGTAACCCCACTCAGGACCCTTCTGCGGCTGGCCGATCTCTGGGGATATGCCGGACTTCCCCTTGGAGATCTGGTTCCTGCTGATTGCCGCCTCGGTTGCGGCCGCGGTCGTGGTTCCCTACGCGGCCGCCGCCCTGATCCGGGACCGGACCGCCGTGATCGACCTGAAACAGCGCGTCACGGCGCTTCGCAAGCAATACGAGGAACAGATGGCGAGCGTTCAGGTGGAAGATGACCCGGAGGTGATCCGGCTCGCCGCGGAGCAGGTCGAGGAGCGGAAGGCGGCGTAACGCGCCAGCGCCGCGGCTCGGCCCGACGGGGCCACCTCAGCCCTTCATCGCCCGCAGTTCGTCGATCAGGATCGCGTGCGACCGCGCGCCCATGCGGAAGCAGTCGAGTTCGAACTTCTCGTTGGGCGAGTGCACCCTGTCGTCCTCGAGCCCGAAGCCCATGAACACGGTGTTGAGGCCGATCTCGGCCTTGAGCATGCCGGCGACTGGGATGGAGCCGCCGGACTTGATCAGCCAGGGCTTGCGCCCCGTCGCCCGCTCGATCGCCCGCGACGCCGCGGCGAGGTACGGCGAGTCCGTCGGCACCGTCGCGGGCCACCCGCCGGAGTGATCGATGAACTCCCAGCGGCACCCCGGGGGCGTGTTGGCCCGGCACCAGTCGAAGAACGCGTCGCGGATCTTCGCCGGCTCCTGGTCCGCGACGAGGCGGAAACTCACCTTCGCGGAGGCCCGAGCGGGGATAACCGTCTTGGCCCCGTGGCCGGTGTAGCCGCCCCAGATGCCGTTGACGTCCGCGGTCGGCCGGGCCCACTCGCGCTCCATCGCGGTGTAGCCGGCCTCGCCGCGGTCGGCCTCGGGGGGCAGGCCGATGCGCGCCAGGGCCTCGGCCGCGTTGAACGGCAGGCGGGCCCACATCTCCCGCTCCTGCGGCGACAGCGGCCGCACGGCGTCATAGAAGCCGGGGATCGTCACGCGGCCCTGGTCATCCCAGAGTTTCGACAGGACCTTCGCGAGTTCGTTATTCGGATTCGGCGCTCGCCCGCCCCACAGACCCGAGTGCAGGTCCTGGTTCGCTCCGTGCAGGATGACCTCGGTGTACACCAGCCCGCGGACGCCGTACGTGATCGCCGGCTCGGTCCGTCCGAGCATGCCGGTGTCGGAGATGAGGCAGAAGTCGCACCCGCGCAGTTCCGCCGCGTTCTCACGGACGAACCGCTCCAGGTTCGCCGACCCCGATTCCTCCTCCCCCTCGATCATGACGGTGAACTTCACGCCCCCCGCCGCGGGCCCCCCCGCAGCCTTCCACGCGTGCAGGGCCTCGAGGAACATCGCGACCTGCCCCTTGTCGTCCACCGCGCCGCGGGCGACGATCCGCCGGCCCCCCTCCTCGCCCGGCCTCGCGTCGCGCACGACCGGCTCGAACGGCGGCGACTCCCACAGGTCCAACGGGTCCGCCGGCTGCACGTCGTAGTGCCCGTAGAAGAGCACGTGCGGTCCCCCTTCCCCGCCCTCGGAGTACCCCATCACGACCGGGTGCCCACTCCCCTTCCCGTCCGGGCCGATGTCACCCGTCTCGCGCAGTTCCGCCCGCAAGCCGGCGCGGCGGAGTTCCGCCGCGCACCACTCCGCCGCGCGGCGGCAATCGCCGCGGTACGCCGGGTCGGTCGAGATGCTCGGGATGCGCAGCCAGTCCACCAGCCGCGAGATCGCGGCGGGCTCATCCTTGCTGAGATGGTCGAGGACGCGGTCGATCGGCGACGGTGAGGAAGGCATGCGCGGGTCTCCGATCCCGGCCCGCCGCGATCGGCAGCGCCGGGCTCGGCAGGGTAGCACCCACGCGACGCCCCGCAGCCAGGCTCAGGAGCCGCCCGAAGCCTTGGCCCGCTCCGCCGCCTCCACCAGCAGGTGATCCGGGGGCATTGGGTTGTGCGGCACAACCCGCCGGCCGCAATCGGGGCAGAAGGTGTCCTCGTCGATCCCGGCGTACTCCTTCACGAAGACGTACGTCGGCTCGAGTTTCGCCGTGCCGTCCTTGTTCCAGTAGCACGCCTCGGCCGGATACAGCGTCTCCTCGCCGGTCTCCGGGTTCTTCCAGGGTGCCCGCGTGCCCTCGGTAAGCCTGATCTGGTAGACCTTGTTGGTCTTCGAATCAATCACAGTCCGGCGGCGCGTCGCTTCCGCCGCATCCTCACCACCTCGGAACATGACGAAAACGACACCCGCGACCACGAGCGCGGCGATCGACCCGGCGATCTTGAGTTTGGACGCATTGGACAAAGGGGCTGTGTCTGTCATGCTCGCCCCACGCCTCAGGGAACAACGTACGGTGTCGTCGCACTCATGCCGTCGAAGATATCCGGCCAGCGGGAGCGGGTGTACAGCCAGAACTCGTTGGGGCTGCGGAGCCTCGTGCCGCTGGGGAACCAGAAGTTCGGGTTGGTGGCTTCGCCGTCGTCGAAGACGGCGGCATGGCCGTCGAAGAAGGCCATGTTGCCATACGCCTTGCCCCCCCGCTGCTGGTCGCTCCGCCTCGGACCGTGCCGGAAACCCCAGAACCGTGGATCGTTGAAGTTCGCCCCCGGGATCATCCCTCCGAGTTCGCCGGGCGCCATGAACCGATCGAGTTCCTTGCTCTGGTTGCGCCAGGGTCCGACACCGCCGAAGGCGCCGCCGTAATGCCCCTCGATATCGGGGTCGAAGTCGGGCACTTCATTGCGCGAGGCGTAGCGGTGCCCTTCAAAGACGAGGACCTTCTGATGCAGAGCCACACCCACCTGGTACATGCGAGGCGCGTAACCCGAACGGTCCTGGTTAACAAATGTCCCCGTCCCAAACGGCAGCGCCTTCGTTGACGAGGTGAACTGCGTGGACATGTTGTACGAGATCATCCGCCCACTGACCCACGGATCGCCCGCCTGGTGCGGGACCGACAGCACGTTGTTCGACGGGCAGATCGCGAAACGGAGCGATTGGCGGTACCAGTTGAACCGCTCGGCACGATCGGCTTCGGTGGGGTTCTCGAGCCCCTCGCCGGGGCCTTGGTACCCCATGTGCGATGCCAGCGGACCGATGTAGTCGTATGTCTGGACCGCGATCCCGTTGAAATGGCCGTTCGCAGCCGCGAAACCAGAGGTCTCCGGGCTGCCGGCCAGCCATTCCTGGTTCTCCTGCGCGTACGTCGTCTGTGCTATCGCGATCTGCCGCAGACCATTCGCACACGCCACCTGCCGCGCCAGATTCCTCGCCGACCCCAGCGCCGGCAGCAGCAGGCTGACCAGCAGCGCGATCACCGCGATGACCACAAGCAGTTCGATGAGCGTGAAGCCGCGCCGCAGGAGTGTCGCCGCGGACGGGCTCGGGTCGGTTGGCCGGGGCATCGGAATGCTCCTGCGCACATTCCCCACCGGCGCGGTCCATCGCGGCGGGGTCGGAAGACGATCGGATTCGGCGGGGGCGACGAGGCCGAAGTACGAACGCCGGGAGTTTACTCATCCTCATCCGCGGCGGCAGCACCCGCCGGCGGTCTTGACCGAACCTTCGCGAGAGCAACAAAGCCGGGCCGGGGCCGCCCGAGCGCTACTCCCTGTCAACTGCTGTGGATGAGTCGGCCGACCAGCCCGCGCCCGGCCGCGGCTAGCGATCCACCGGCATCAGGTCCACCACCACGGGGAAGTGGTCCGATGCGTACCCCGGCGGCGGGGGCGTCGTCCGCCAATCCGCCCCCTCCGGCCGCGTCGGCATCCCGAGAACAAACCGGGTCTCGGCGATGAACTCCTTCGCCACGGCGGGGTTGAGCAGGATGAAATCGATCCGCCGGCCGGAGGCATGCGAGATGTACTCCGGCCCCGGCGTCCGCCCGACGTCGAACGCGTCGATGTACCCGGCGTCGCGGAACGCCTGCATCGGGGCATCGCGGTACACGGCGTTGAAGTCGCCTGCAATCACGATGTTCCGGTCCGGATCCTCACGCGTGAGTTCCGCGGCCAGTTCGATCGTCTTGACCGCCTCGGCCCGCCGCCAGTAGTCGCCGTCACGCCCCGACTTCTGGTGCACGACGAAGATCGTCAACTCGTACGGCTGGCGCGAGGCCCCGTTCGCGGCCGCGTCCCCCTGCCCCGGCACACGAACCACGACCATGAGCGGCGAGCGGTGGAACGTCAGCGGCTTCCCCGCGTTGTAGTTCGGCTGATCCCCCCACTTCTCCGGGTGCACGCCGCCGAGTTCCAGTCGCGGCCAGTTCTTCACTTCGACGATCGGATACCGCGACAGCACCGCCTGCTCGATGCCGCGTGGGTCCCCCGCGTCGATCGACGCCAGATGCTCGTACCCAAGGTCCGACAGATACGCATCGCGGAAGGCCCGCAGCGCCGCCTCCGACTCCACCTCCTGCAGCGCCAGCACGTCGGCGTTGATCCGGCGGATCGCGGCCGCCGCGGCCTCGGCGTGCGCGGCGGGCTTGGTGTCGTCGATGTCCTCGTAGTCCCCGAAGAGATCGGGGTCGTCCTGGTCGTCGAAGAGATTCTCGATGTTGTAGGTTGCGAAGCGCAGCGCGCCGGCCGGCTTGGGTGTCGGCTCTGCCGAGCCGAAGCGAGGCTTGCTCGCGACCGGCGCCGCGGCGGGCTGTGCAGCGCTGG
>CALAFV010000257.1 GCA_937891445.1 uncultured Phycisphaerales bacterium
TGGTCGAAGCGATGGACCGCTTCCTGCCGCACGAGCCGGAGTCGCTGCTGCGGGTCGCTGCGGCGCGGTTCGCGGCGTTCGAGGACGAGGCGGGGATGGAGACGCTGACACGGGCGTTCAACGTGCTCCGCGCGTCGGGGTACACGCCGATCGCGGATCCGGTGCCGTTCGTGATGTCCGAGATCGAACTGGGCTCACCGACGCCGCTGGCGGTCGGGCGCGTCGCGGCGGGGATGTGCCTGATGTGGGCGACCGCGAGCCCACGGACGCTGGAGTACCTGCGGGCCGACCTGATCGACGACCTGCGGCACGCCGGCGGCGCGGCGTGGCGCGGCAAGGACGGCAAACTGCTCGAGGACATCGCGGGCGAACTGGACACGCTGGCCCGCGGCGGGCAGGGGACGACGCTGCACGCGGCGGCGGCGTAGCGCCCGGATCAGGCGTTGAGGTCGATGCTGGAGGCGTCGGGGTCGGCGGGGCGTGCGCCGGGGCCGTAGGCGGCGCCCTGGCCGCGACGCTGGCGGTCGGCGCCGGACTCTTCCTGCTCGTTGCCCTTGAGGCCGCGGACGGCGTCGAGTGCCTCGACGCTCTCGACCTCGATGTCGACCTGATCGGCGGGGCGCGCCTTCTTCGGACGGGATTCCTCCGGGCGCTTGCGCTGGAGGTCGCGCGCGGCGACGCGCTCGGCCTGGGTTGACCCGGCAACAGATTGGGCGACCTGGGGGCCGAAACTCGTCATGCGCAGGGTATCGGTCGGGGTTGTGCGCCGGCTTTCGTGAAGGCGGGCGGGTGGAACATCGCGGCGTTATCGGGCTGGTGTGAGGCGCGCAGGCTGCGCGTTCTCGCGCGGTTACCGGTCGGATGGGGTCAGATCCCGACGGTGTTCACGCCGCAATCGACGTAGATGGTCTCGCCGGTGACGCCGCTGGAGAGATCGCTGGCGAGGTACACGGCGGTCTTGCCGACGTCGCTGCCCTCGACGGGGCGGCGCAGCGGGGCCTTGAGCGACGCCTGCTCGATCATCTGCTCGGCGCCGCCAACGGCGCTGCTGGCGAGCGTGCGCAGGTAGCCGCCGGAGATGATGTTGACGCGGGTCTTCTGCGGGCCCAGTTCCCACGCGAGGTAGCGGGCGGTGCACTCGAGGGCCGCCTTGGCGACGCCCATGACGTTGTAGCCGGGGACGACCTTCTCGCCGCCGTAGTACGACATCGCCATGACCGAGCCGCCGCTGCCCTGGGCACGGCCGAGGAGGTCCTTGGCGCGGCGGCACATCGCAGCGAGCGTATAGGCGGAAATGTCGATCGCGTTGCGGAACGCGTCGCGTGGCGTCTCGACGAACTTGCCGGGCTGGAGCCACTCGCGGTCGGCGAAGGCGATGGAGTGGACGAGGAAGTC
>CALAFV010000258.1 GCA_937891445.1 uncultured Phycisphaerales bacterium
GGTATCGGAGGGAGGGGGAGGTGGGGGGGTAGGGGGGTGGAGGTGGGGAGGTGAGCGGGTGAGATGGGACCGATGGGGCTCATGGGTCCTATGGGACTTATGAGTCCTGTTGCTGCACAGTTGTGTGGTGATCGGGGTGACGAGCAGGACGCCGCTCGAGGCGTTGAGCCGGGTGGTGAGGAAGGCGGAGATGTCGGGGGAGTTGAGGACGAGGTTGTTGTCGACGTCGGCCAGGCGGTCGCCGGTTTCGATGAGGATGGTGATGGCGCTGACCCGGGTGGATGGGGAGCGGCCATCGGCGGACTAACATTGGCCATATGAGCACACTCGCGGGAAATGGTGAGCGGGCGGGGGGGCGGTTGGCGGCGCAGATTCTGCTCGTGGACGATGAGCCGGATCACGCGGACGTGATGGCCGAGGCGCTGCGGCGGCTGGGGCACGTGTGCACGATCGTGACGGACGTGCCGCGGGCGCTGGACGAGATGAAGCACGGGACGTTCGACGTCATCGTGACCGACCTGCGGATGCCCAACTCGGCCGGGGCCGACGGGGTGGCGGCGGACGGCGGGGACGCGGGGCTGGTGGTGCTGCGGGCGGCGCGGCGGATGCAGCCGCAGGCCGAGACGGTGATGGTGACGGCGCATGGGGACGTGCCGACGGCGCGGGCGGCGTTCAAGGAGGGGGTGTTCGACTTCATCGAGAAGCCGCTGGACCTGGACGTGTTCCGGAACCTCGTGAATCGGGCGGCGGAGACGGTGCTGCTGCGGCACGAGAGCACGGAGATGGGGGTTGGTGAGGAACTCGTGCAGCACGACGGGTTCGAGGGGATCATCGCGGGGTCGGAGCCGATGCGGCGGATCCTGCGGACGGTCAAGACCGTCGCGCCGTCGAACATGCCAGTCTTGATCACGGGGGAGAGCGGGACGGGGAAGGAACTGATCGCGCAGGCGATCCACCGGATTTCGCCGCGGGGCAAGCCCAGGAGCGAGGGGGGAACCGGGGGGCGGTTCGTCGCGCTCAACTGCGCGGCTGAGACGGAGACGCTGCTGGAGGATCAACTCTTCGGGCATGTGCGCGGGGCGTTCACCGGCGCGGAGAAGGACCGCGAGGGGGTCTTCGAGTACGCGGACAAGGGGACGCTGTTCCTGGACGAGATCGGGGACATGCCGCTGAAGATGCAGGCGAAACTGCTGCGCGTGCTCGAGACGGGGGAGGTGGTGCGCGTCGGGTCGAACGAGACGCGGAAGGTGGACGTGCGGCTGGTCAGCGCGACGAACAAGGACCTCAAGGCGATGGTGGCGTCGGCGGCGTTCCGGGAGGACCTGTACTTTCGGATCAAGGGGGTGGAGATCAGGCTGCCGCCGCTGCGGGAACGGCGCGAGGACATCCCGCGGATCGTGCGGCATGCGATCGCGCGGTACGCGGAGCAGTATGGGGGCAAGGGAGCGCCGACGCCTGACATCACGGACGCGGCGATGATGCGGCTGACGAGTTACTCATGGCCGGGGAACGTGCGGCAACTGCTCAATGTTGTGCAGAACATGGTGGTGTTGGCGATGGGGGAGGCCGAGCCGGGGCGCGAGGTCAGGCTGGACGTGCGGCACATCCCGGAGGAGATCGTGTCGGCGGACAACGACGTCGATGAGGGGGCCAGCGGGGGAGGGGGATCGTTGGCGGGGACGAGCCTGGAGCAGATCGAGAAGCGGGCGATCCGCGAGACGCTGGCGCTGACGGGGGGGAACCGGGAGAAGGCGGCGCAACTTCTCGGGATTGGGGAGCGGACGCTGTACCGGAAGTTGAAGGAGTATGGGCTGCGGTGAGGGGGACTCCCGCTTGCTCCTGCAGGGGAGCGGCGCGGTATGCTGCGCCGCATGAGCACTCCTTCAAGAGCGGAACTGGCGGCGTTTCTCTCGAAGCACGGGCTGGGGCGCGTGGCGCAGGCGCTGGCGGAAGCGGCGCGGCCGTGCGTGCACGTGAAGACCGGGGCGTGCGACGAGGATGAGATCGAGGTCGGGGCCTCGAAGATGGGGGGACGGCCGGACCTGCCCGCGGGGTTCGAGTGGCCGGAGAAGGACGGCCGGCGGCTGCAGTTCCTCGTGCAGATCCGGTGCGAGGAGGCCGCGGCGCTGGATGCGACGGGGACGCTGCCGCGGAGCGGGTATCTGTGGTTCTTCTACGACATGGATGAGCAGCCGTGGGGGTTTGATCCGAAGGACCGCGGCGGATGGGCGGTGCGGTACGCGGATGTCGGGGCGGGGGCGCTGAGGCGGGCTGAGGACGGGGGGGATGCGGAGAACGCGCCGGAGGAGGTGTGCGCGTTGTCGTTCCGGGCGGCGTTCAGCCTGCCGCAGGATGTGGAGGGGCGGACGGGGATCGAACTGACGGACGAGGAGGGGGACGCGGTGACGGAACTGCCGGACGGGGCGACGGAGGAGGGGGAGGGATCTCCGCTCGTGTCGGCGGGGCACCGGCTGCTGGGGTACCCCATGCCGGTGCAGGGGGACGAGATGGAGGAGGAGTGCGAGACGGCATCCGGTGGGCGTGCGCCGGCTCGGGGCGGGCGAGAGGAGCGGGAGGAGATGCAGAGGCGGGTCGCGCGGTGGCGGCTGCTGATGCAGGTGGACACGGACGACGAGGCGGGGGTGATGTGGGGGGATTGCGGGATGCTGTACTTCTGGCTCCCGGAGGAGTCGCTGGCGGCGCGGCGGTTTGAGGATGTGTGGCTGGTGCTGCAGTGTTATTGAGTGGGAATCGAGGTCGCGGGCAGGGCGGATTATCGGTCGTGGGGACGGGGCGCCGGAAGAGCGATCGCGTCGCGAGGATGAGTGCTGCGGCGCTTGTTCTCGCGCTGGCCGCGTCGCCGGCGTGGGGGAATGCCGGAACGCCGCTGATGTGGCTGCCGTGGTGCTGGATGAGATAAGCGGCGGTGAGCGCGGGCATCAGCGGAGTTGCGTGATGGCCCACTCGGCCGTAGCGGCGATCATGCGGTAGGAGTCGCGGCTGTAGCCGCCGCTGGGGAGCATGATCCAGGGGATGTGGCGCTCGTGGAGGTGGGTGAGGACCAGGCGGTCGCGCTCGAGGATGTCGTTGAAGGAGAGGTTCAGGCCGCCGAGGGCGTCGGCCTCGTAGGGGTCGGTGCCGGCGTTGTAGATGGCAAGGGTGGGGAGGCCGGGGCGGTGGACGGCGCTGAGGAATGTGGGGAGGTGCTCGCGGAGGGCGTCTAGGTAGAGGTCGCCGCGGGCGCCGGCGCGGAGGGGAAGGTCGCAGTCGATGCGGCGGCGGGCCTCGGCGTCGGCGGGGTAGATGTCGGCGTTGTACATGTCGAG
>CALAFV010000259.1 GCA_937891445.1 uncultured Phycisphaerales bacterium
AGGAAGGCGCTGATGTCGGTGGAGTTGACGCTGCCGTTGTCGTCCCAGTCGGGGGCGCAGGTCGAGCCGGCGGCGGGGATGAAGGACGTGTTGCACGCGTCGTAGTGGGCCATCGGCCACTGGCGCACGCTGGAGACGGCGACGAACTCGTCGAAGTACTCGACCTGGCCGGCGACGGAGACGAAGACCATCTCGACCCAGCCGTCGCCGTTGAGGTCGCCGACCGCGGGGGAGGGGGTAAAGGTGCCGGTGTTGTTCTCATCCGAGATCGCGTGAGGGAAGTTGGGGACCGGGAGGCCGTCGGCGTAGACCGCGGCGATGGCGTTGGCGACCTTCACGAGCACCTCGGGCGTCGGGCTCTCGCCGTCGATCTCGGCGATGATGGCGGAACTGTTGATGTTGCCGCTGGTGGGAACGGAGGCGGGGAAGCCGGCGACGGGCGTGCCGTCGTGGTGATAGGCGTACACAACGGTGCCGCCGATGACGATCTCCAGGTCGCCGTCGGCGTCGAGGTCGCCCAGCGCGGCGGTGGCGTTGCGGATCGGACCGCCGGGGGTGATGGGCCAGCCGGGGCGCGGCGAGCCATCGGGGCCGAAGACGTGCAGAACGTCGCCGGCGCGGACGACGATCTCCACCGAGCCGTCGCCGTCGAGATCGCCGAGGGAGACGGGGCCGCGAACCGAGCCCAGGCCGGAGACGGTGAAGAGCGTCGAGCCGTCGGCGTTCCAGGCGTGGAGTTCGTACGTGATCGGGTCGGGGAAGTTGGGGCGCCAAGTGCCGGCGACGATCTCGACCTCGCCATCGCCGTCGATGTCGCCGACGGCGGGGGCCTGGAAGTTCTCTGCGGCGGTGCGCGGCCAGCCGGGGAGCGGCGTGCCGTCGCCGCGGACGGCGCGGATGGCGTTGCCGTCGGTGTAGATCACATCGAGGCGGCCGTCGCCGTCAAGGTCGGCCAAGACGGGAGCGTTGCTGGTGCCGGCGCTGATGGCGATCGGCCAACCGGGGACGATCGAGCCGTCGTAGTTCCAAGCGTACATGGTGTACCAGGCCTGGGCGACCAGTTCGGGCTCGGGGTCGTCGTCGATGTTGCCGACGGCAACGGCGGAGAAGAAGGGGCGGTTGGTCTGGAAGGGCCAGCCGGGCAGGAGCGTGCCGTCGCGGGAGAAGACGAAGATGTTGCCCTCGTTGTAGGGGTTCGGCTGAACACCGGCGGTGGGGATGATGATCTCGGCGATGCCGTCGCCGTTGACGTCGGCGAGTTTGGGGGAGCCGAGGGTGACCTTGCCGAGGTGGGTGGACCACTCGGGGGTAAGTTGGGCAAGGGCGGGGGTGGCCGCGGCGGTTGAGATCGCCACGGCGGGAATGAGGATGGTGCGCACGTTCATGGTTCACGCCTCCTTGGGGTGACGACGAGTTTCTTGGTCGTCGTTGATGAGCGCGAGTATACAGGAGGACGCGCGGATGCCAAGGGATGTGAGCCGAGAAGCGCCCGATCGCCGGGTTGTCGGCAAGATGGGCGTCAGCAGCCGACGGTGACGGCGTCGAGCCAGGCGGCGAGGAAGGCGGAAATATCAGAGGAGTTAACCGTCTCGTTGCCGTCGAAGTCGGCGACCAGGGTCTGGTTATCGAGACTGTCAAGCCAGGCCGCGAGGAAGGCGCTGATATCGGCGGAGTTGATCAGGGTGTCGTTGTTCCAATCGGCGGGGCAGGTGGGAGAGCCATCGGCGACGGTGAGCGTGGCGGGCCGACTGGTGACGCTGCCGCAGGGGTTGGTGAAGACGACGGTGTAGACGCCGGCGTCGGAGGGCTGGACGCTGGCGATTGTCAGGACGGCGGAGGAGCCGTCGGTGGGCGAGGGGAGCGTGCCGGAAGCACCCGAAACCGTGCCGCCACCGGGGGAGGCGCCGCCGGGACCGTCGTTGATGGGCTGGCCATCGCGGAGCCAGTGATAGGAAACGTTGCTGTACGACTCGGCGGGGGCGGCTTCGAAGTGCGCGGGGGCTCCCGTCGCAACACGACACGAGTCCGGCTCGAGCGCGATCCACGGCAGGCCGGTCGTACTCAGCCGGGCGAAACCCACTGGCCCGTCGCCGGATTCCAACGGGCGATACTCCCGCACGTAAGGTCACCGGCCTGCTGAAAGTCGCCGCCAACCACGAGCCACCGGCCTTCCGGACCCGGCCCATCCGGGTCCCAGAGGACTGAGGCGTGGACAACGCCTGAGACACCCGGGTGACCGTAACCGGGGAGCCATTGCTCGTCACAGGGTTGGGCGTGCGCCCTCAAGCCATATCCGGCAAAGGCCACGAGAACCAAGAGCAACCGACGCAAGGGCAAGTCGGTCACCATCGATACTCCTCCTCGTGCTCGAAGCCAGTTTACACAATGCCCACTCACCACAAAAGCGAAAGCAAAGAACCCAGGGACGTGGGTCCCTGGGTTCGTGCGGCGAGTCGGCAGGATAGAAAAGCGGAGAGAGCGGGGAGAGACACGGGCTGAAAGCCCGTGCCACGGGGGTGGGTCAGGCCTGCGGCTTCCAGCCGCTCTTGAAGCGGGTGATCGCGTCGGTGAGTTTCTTCTCGAGGTCGGCGTCGAGGGCCTTCTTCTCGTCGAGTTCGTCGCGGACGGCCTTGCCGCCGGTGGTCATGAACTCCAGGAGGGCCTTCTCGAACGCGGCGACCTGGTTGACCGGGACGTCGTCGAGGAAGCCCTTGGTGCCGGCGAAGATGGAGATAACCTGGTCGGTGACGTGGTAGGGGACGTACTGCGGCTGCTTGAGGAGTTCGACCATGCGGGCGCCGCGGTCGAGTTGCTTCTGGGTGGCCTTGTCGAGTTCGGTGCCGAGCTGGGCGAAGGCCTCCAGTTCGCGGTAGGCCGCGAGGTCCAGTCGCAGCGAGCCGGCGATCTTCTTCATCGCCTTGATCTGGGCGTTGCCGCCGACGCGGGAGACCGAGATACCGACGTTGATGGCCGGGCGGACGCCGGCGAAGAAGAGTTCGGGCTCGAGGTAGATCTGGCCGTCGGTGATCGAGATGACGTTCGTCGGGATGTACGCCGAGACGTCGCCTTCCTGCGTCTCGATGACGGGCAGCGCGGTGAGCGAGCCGGCGCCGTTCTCGTTGGAGAGTTTGGTGGCACGCTCCAGCAGGCGCGAGTGCAGGTAGAAGACGTCGCCCGGGTACGCCTCGCGGCCCGGCGGGCGGCGGAGGAGCAGCGAGAGCTGGCGGTACGCGACGGCCTGCTTGGAGAGGTCGTCGTAGATGCACAGGGCGTGCTTGGGCGTCTTGCCCTCCTTGCCCTGCCACATGAAGTACTCGCCCATCGCGCAGCCGGCGTAGGGAGCGATGTACTGCATCGGGGCCGGGTCGGAGGCCGCGGCGTTGACGACGATGGTGTAGTCCATCGCGCCGTACTTGCGGAGGGTCTCGACGACGCCGGCGACGGTGGACTCCTTCTGGCCGACGGCGACGTAGATGCAGACGACGGCGTCGGGGGTGCCCCAGTACTGCTTCTGGTTGATGATGGTGTCGATGGCGACGGCGGTCTTGCCGGTCTTGCGGTCGCCGATGATGAGTTCGCGCTGGCCGCGGCCGATCGGGATCATGGCGTCGATGGCCTTGATGCCGGTCTGAAGGGGCTCGTGGACGGGCTGACGCTCGGCGATGCCGGGGGCGATGATGTCCACCTTGCGGTAGGTGCTGGTCTGGATCGCCGGGCCGTCGTCCAGCGGGCGGCCGAGGGGGTCCACGACGCGGCCAAGGAGGGCCTCGCCGACGGGGACCTCGAGGAGGCGGCCGGTGGCGCGGACGAGGTCGCCCTCTTTCACGGCGAGGTAGTCGCCGTAGATGACGGCGCCGACGGTGTCTTCCTCGAGGTTGAAGACCTGGCCCATGACGGCGCCGTGGGAGGTCTGGAACTCGAGCATCTCCGCGGCCATGGCCTTGGAGAGGCCGTAGATGCGGGCGATGCCGTCGCCGACCTCGACCACGCGGCCGACCTCGGAGACCTCCAGCTCGGCGCTGAACTGCTCGATCTCCTGCTTGATAACGCTGGTGATCTCGTCGGTCTTGATCTTCACGGTGGGTTCCTCGGTCTCCGCTGACGCTGGTGGTCGCGGATCTTGGGTCGGCGGCCGGGCCGGCTGGGAACGGGAGGGATCGGGGCGGGGGCGACAGCGCTCCCGCTGCGCGAAACGGTTGCCGGACCGGAGGGCCCATACCTTAGACGGCTCAGCGCGGGTTGTCTTGGGAACGCCGTGGGAGGCGGGCGGGCCTCAGCGGGGACCGGGGTCCACCGGGCCCGGAAGGGGGCCGTTCTCGTCGGCCGGCTGGGGGCGGCGCCGGATTTCCAGCGAGACCCGGCGGTCGGCGGCGGAGAAAAAGAGGGGGGCGACCTGCTCCTGAACGGCGGCCTCGGGCTGGCGGGCCGTGCCGGAGCGAGGCTGGCCGTCGGCCCCGATCTGGGATGCCCAGACGGGGGCGAAGAAGGCGATCGTGCTGGTGACCCCCTCCTCCAGGTCATCGCTGGACAGGACGACGAAGGCGATGGGGAGGAGTTCGCGGCTGCGGACCTTGGCGATCTCGGCGGCCGGGCCCCGAACGGTCACATTCCGGATGATGGGGGTGTGCACCCGGATGTCCCAGCCGGTGCCCTCGGTGTTGGGCATGGTGATCCAGACGGGGACGCTCGGGACGACAATCTCGTCCTGTTGTTTGCGGGTGCGGAGCGTGACGCGGACCTGCTCGGGGGTGACGGTGACGGGCTCGAAGTCGGCGAGGACCTCGGGGAGGACGATCGAGGCGGTGACGGTCTGAGCGCCGTCCTCGCGGAGTTGACGGCGGTCGTTCTCGCTGATGACGGCGATGGCCTGGGCCCCGCCGGCCCCCCCACCGACGGTGCCGCGCTCGCCGATCGCCGCGGCGGCGGCCTCGGGCATGGTGACGCTGACCGTGGAGGGACGGATGGTGACGTCCCCCTCGACCTCGATGCCGGTGAGGTCCGCCCGGACGGGGAGTTCGCGGGTGACCAGGCGGGCAACGCGGACATCGATCGTGGCGGGCTGGGTGTCGGTGATGGTGATGCCGATGCGGGAGAGTTCGGGGTGCTGGCGGAGAAGGTCGGCGACGCGGAGGGTGTGCTCGCCGGGCTCGGCGGGGAAGCCGGGGACGCCCGGGGTGATGACGACGGGGGAGCGGAGAACACGCTCGGCGTCGTCGATCGCCGCGGTCGGGCCCTCGAGGCGGACGGTGACGGACTCGGCCCGCCAGTCGGGGTCATCGACACGGACGACAAGGTCGCCGGAGACGGCGGGGAACTGAAGGCGCGGCGTCATGGTGACGCGGCGCAGGTTCTCCGCCTCGGCCCAGAGCCAGATGAGCACGGTGATGACGATCACCAGGCCGATTGTCTTGAGGGTGGACCACATGTTGGTCACGGAGAAGGACACGTGCTACTGCTGAACGCCCTCCCGGGCGTGGGGAGTTCGGCCGTTGCCCCCGCTCCCGCTGGCCGAAGAGCCGCCCTGTGAGCCGGCGCTGCGCGGGGAGCGGTGGGCCAACGTGCGTCTGGCCGAGTCGGTGACGGCGCGGCCGAGGCGGCCGAGGTTGGTCGGAGCAAGGGCCTCTGCCGGGAGGCCGCGGGCCAGGCGGCGGAGGAGTTCGCGGCGGAGTTCGTCGGGGCTCAGGGAGCGGTCCAGGCGGCCACGCTCGGCGAGGCTGATGGTGCCGGTCTCCTCGCTGACGACGACGACCAGGGCATCGGACTCGCTGGAGATGCCGACGGCGGCGCGGTGACGGGAGCCCAAGGCGGCATCGGGCATGTCAGCGGGCTCGGCAAGGGGGAGTTGGACGCCGGCGGAGACGATGCGATCGCCCTTGATGACGACGGCAAGGTCGTGCAGCGCGGAGCCGGGGAAGAAGATGGTCTGGAGGAGACGGGCGGAGACCTCGGCGTTCATGACGGTGCCGCCCTCGACCAGACCCTTGAGGCCGGTCTCCCGCTCGATGACGATGATGGCGCCGAACTTGGCCTTGGCGAAGTAGGTGCAGGCCTCGACGATCGACTCGACGACGACCTGGAAGGAGGAGGTCGAGCGACGGAAGACGGGCGTCTCGCCCAGGCGGATGAGGCCGCGGCGGAGTTCGGGCTGGAAGACGACGATCAGGGTGATGGCGAGCAGGGCGAGAAAGTTCTCGTAGAGGAAGGTGAGACGGCCGAAGGCATCCTGGCGATTGAGGATTCGGACGACGAGGGTGGCGGCGACGAGGAGGAAGATCAGGCCCTTGAGGGCGCCGGCGGCGCGGGTGCCATGGAGGAAGCGGACGACGAGATAGACGAACACGCCGATGACGGCGAGTTCGATCGCGACCTCCCACCAGGGGTAGGTGCCGATGCGTTCGACGAGCTGGATGGGGCGCTGGAGCATCGGCCGTCCGCCCGTCCTCCCGTGTCGCAGCCGCGAGATGCGCGGCGCTTCGGACCTCTGGGGCCAGTGTACCGCTGAGGTGAGGCCTGATCGACCGCAGTAGGATCAACAGGCGACATTTCACAGGGGATTTCTGGATATGACGCTGCGGGTGAAGTCGTTCCAGCCGACACCGAACCCCAACGCTGTGAAGTGCGTGCTCGACCGCGTGGTGTCGCGCGAGCCGCTGTCGTACCGGCCGGGGGGCGGATCGGCGCCGCCGGCGTCGGGCGGGAGCGAGGCGGAGCGGCTGGCGGCGGCGCTGCTGGGCGTGCCGGGGGTGGTGGGCGTGCTGCTCAACAGCGACTGGGTGACGGTGAACAAGTCGCCGGGGGCGGACTGGGGCGAGGTGAAGGCGGGGGTGAAGCGGGCGCTGGCGGCGGCCGACGAGTAGACGGCTGGCCGGGCGTCGGGGCGTTTGTTGGTACGATCCAGCCCCTTGGAACTGCGCTGGGATGGGCGGGGGCACGGACGAACCATGCCGTACGAGCCGAATCCTGCCGAGGGCATCGAACCAGGTCGCGGCGCGGGTGCGCGCCCGGACTCGGGAAGCCGCGCCGGCGGGCCAAACGGCGAGAGTCCCGACACGGCGGGGCCATCGTCCCTCTTCGGGGATCCGGCGACGACCGGGCCGGACCTGCCGCCGATGCGGGGGGCGGGCCCGCCGACGCCGGGGACGAGCGATCCCACGGTGGTCACGGCGTCGGTGGACCGGCGGGCGCTGCCGGAGCGGATCGGGCGGTACCGGGTGAGGCGGCTGATCGGCTTCGGCGGGATGGGGGCGGTGTACGAGGCGATGCAGGAGCAGCCGCGGCGGACCGTGGCGCTGAAGGTGATGAAGCCGGGGGTGGCGTCGCGGTCGGCGCTCAAGCGGTTCGAGTACGAGTCGCAGTTGCTGGCGCGGCTGCGGCACCCGGGGATCGCGCAGGTCTACGAGGCGGGGACGCACGACGACGGGCTGGGGCCGACGCCGTACTTCGCGATGGAGTACATCCCGGGGGGGCAGTCCATCACGGAGTACGCGAAGGCCAAGCGGCTGAGCGTGCGGCAGAAGATGCAACTGTTCGTCCGGGTGTGCGACGCGGTGCACCACGGGCACCAGAAGGGGATCATCCACCGCGACCTCAAGCCGGCGAACATCCTCATCGATGCCACCGGGGGGGACACGCTGGGGCAGCCGAAGGTGATCGACTTCGGCGTGGCGCGGTCCACGGACTCCGACATCGCGGTCACGACGCTCCAGACGGACGTGGGGCAGTTGGTGGGGACGCTGCAGTACATGTCGCCGGAGCAGTGCGCGGCGGACCCGCACGACATCGACACGCGGAGCGACGTGTACGCGCTGGGGGTGATCCTGTACGAGTTGCTGACGGAGCGGCTGCCGTACGACGTGTCGGGGGTGGCGGTGTACGACGCGGCGCGGGTGGTGCGGGACCAACTCCCCGCGCGGCCGAGTTCGGTGAAGCCGGAACTGGCGGGGGACGTCGAGACGATCGTCCTCAAAGCCCTGGAGAAGGACAGGGAGCGGCGGTACCAGTCGGCGGCGGAACTGGCGCGGGATATCAACCGGTACCTGTCGGCCGAGCCGATCTCGGCGTTGAAGAGGACTCGGCCGCTGGCCAGTTCGAGC
>CALAFV010000260.1 GCA_937891445.1 uncultured Phycisphaerales bacterium
GGCGCTGTTGCCCTGGTTCTGCTGGACCTGCTGGGCGGCCTCCTCCATGCGCTCGGGGACCTGCTCCTGCCGGCCGCGCTGCGCCGCCTGCTCGACGGCCTTGGCGGCGGCGGGGTCGCTCTGCTGGAGTTCCTCCTTGCGCTCGCGCATGCGCTGGAGCGCTTCGCGCGTGCGCTCGGCGAGGTCCTGCTGCTCGCGGGCGATCTGCTCCAGGGCGCGGCGCTCCTGGTCGCTCAGTTCCGAGGCGCCCTTGCCGGCGGTCTTGGCGGCGGTTTCACCGGTGCGCTGGCGGAGGGCGCGCTGGTCCTCCAGGGCGCGCTGGATCGCCCGGCGCAGGGCCCACGTGTCGCGCCCACGGTCGAGCAGGTCGGCCAGGTCGGCGAGTTGGTCGCGCACGTCGCGCTGCTGGGCCACGGCCTCGGCCTTCTGCTCGTCGGTCGCGGGCCGGCCGGACTCCTCGGCGCGGGCGGCGGCCTCGACAGCGGTCGAAGCCTCGACGGACTGGCGGCCGGCCTCCTCGAGCATCTCGCCCGCGTCTTCGACAACGCTCCGCAGTTCGGGGTCTTCGAAGCGGTTCTCCTCCATGCGCCGGGCGAGGCGCTGGAGGGCTTCGCGCTCGCGTGCGAGGCGCTCGGTAATCGCGGCCTGGCCGCGGCGGACCTCCGCGGCGCCCTCGGGACCCAGTTCACGCCCGGGGGCCATGCGCTGGCTGAGGCGTTCCTGCTCCTCATCAAGCCGGACCGCGGCGCGACGCAGACCGCCGAGTTCGGCCCAGATCTGTGCGGCGAACTCCTCGGGGCTGATGACGATGAGCCGGCGGACGGCAGAGCGCGATGGCTCGTGCGACTCGCCGTCGAGGTGGTACGTGTCGCCGGCGACGGCCGTGAGCCACAGTTCCTCGCCGCTGGCGACGCCCAGGGCGGCAAGGTCCACTTGTGCCGAAGCGATCAGTTCGCGAGCGCCGGGGCCCTCGCCGCGGCCCGGCTCGGTGCGCACGAGACCGGTCCAGTCTTCCACCGGCTCGGCGGGAGCGCCCTGCGAGCCGGGGGGACGAACGGCGCGGCGGCGCTCCAGCGCTGCCCACGCGAGGCCGACGTCGTCGCGGGCCTCGCCGCGGACGTCCACAACGGCCGTGGGGAGGACGGTGCGGTCGGACTCGGGGAGCGTTACGGTGACGATCGGCGGCTCGTCCTGCGCGGCCTCGAAGCGGTACACCGGCTCGTCCACGGAGGCGAGGCCGAACTCGTCGGTGACGCGGACGGGGATGCGGGCGGAGCGGCGGAGGACCCATTCCAGTTCCCAGCGGCGGCCCTCGAAGCGGGTCGTCAGGGCGCCCTCGTCGGCGAGCGCGGCGGCGTCGGGACCGAGCGCGAGGGCCAGCCACGTGCGGCGCGCAATCTCGTCGAGGTCATCCGGGTCGGGCACATCCTTGTTGAGGTCCACCGTCAGATGGATGTGCGAGCCGGCGAGCATCGGCGGCGGGGCGGCACGCTCGTCGCTGCCGGGGCCGAGGTCCAGTTCGCGCGGGGCGTCGGCGCCGGCGTAGGCCGGGGGCGTGACGACCGCACGCGCGGCGAGGACCGCGGGGGGCTCTACCAGCCGGACGCGGGCGGCGCCGGTGCGGTCGTCGTCGGTCTCGAACCAGTACTCGAGGATGCCCTCGATGCGCTCGTCGCCGCCGGAGGCGGCGAGCGCGGCGGGCTCGACGAGACGCTCGAAGAGGACGCCCTTGCGGCCCTGGGGGACATCGATCTCACCCTCGCGCGGGGGCATGGGCTCGACCTTGTCCTGGCTGGTGAGCAGGACGCTGCGCGTCGGGCCGGTGCGGCCCTGGGCGTCGGTCACGCGGTAGAAGGCCCAGACGCGGCTGGCCGCGGAGGCCTCGGGGGCCGCGCCGCGGCGGGCGACGACGGCGCGCAGGGCGAGGGCCTCGCCGAGGGGATGGACATTCTGCGCGGTGGCGTCGATAACGGCGGTCCGCTTGGGCCACTGCGCGGCGGACCAGGGGGCCAGCACACGCATCGCGCCGATAACCAGCAGCGACGGCGCGAGGGCGCCGATGAGGAGGCAGACGGCGACCGCCGCGCCGAGCCAGCCGGCACTGCGCCAGGTGTGGCGGCCGGTGAGCACATCCGAGGCGCGGACCTGCTGGTAGCGGCGCGCGGCCTCGGCGACGACGGGCTCGGCGAGCAGGGCGGAGTTTTCCGGCAACTCGCCGCGCTCGCGCGCGGCGGCGAGTTCAACACCGGCGGCGAGGACGCCGCGGAGGCCGGCCTCCTGCCCGGCCGGGCCGCGCTCGATGCGCAGGGCGAGTTCGGAGAGGGGCGGGCGGAACCTGACCGCGGGCCAGATGACGTTGACGACGGCCCAGATCAGGGCGCTGAGCCCGCCGGCCCAGATGATCACGCGGAGCCACGACGGCGTGCGGAGGACGTAGTCGGCCAGACCGATCGCGAGGCAGACGGCCAGAGCCGCGGCGAGGACCAGGGCGATGCGCTGCGCCAGCACCAGCGCGCGCACGCGGGCCCGCAGCCGGGTCAGGGCGGAGATCACGGCCTGGATCGGCGCGCCGCGGTCGTGTTCCATGGAAGGCACCGGCCTTTCTCTTCCTATCGGGCCCACCGCAGCGCCCGGCCAACCGCCGCGCGGCGACCGGCCACTCTCCCCCTGCATCGTGGCCCCCCTTCCCCTTCATTCCACCGCCTCTCCCGTAACAACGCTCCAACCCCGGGCGCGGTTTCCAGCGCCAGGGATTCGTACGGTAGAAGTTTCGCCCGAACCACGGTCTTACACCAACCGGATCAGGCGCCGGCCGACCCATTCCAGCGTCAGCAGGAGCATGATCAGCAGCAGGGCCAGCGGGGTGTCCCAGAGCGTCTCCTGCTCGGGCGTGCCCACGAGGCGCACGCCGCGCTTGGGGAGCAGGTCCGGGAGGGAGGCGAGTTGGTCGGGCGTGAGGACCCGGCCGCCGGTCGCCTCGCTGAGCGCGGCGAGGGCGGCGTGGTCCGTTTCGGGGTGGCGGAGTTCGTCGTCGGGGAGCCAGACCTCAAGGTCGGCTTCGAGGCGCTCGCCGGCCAGGAGCGGGTCGGTGACCTCGATGCGGTACCGGCCGCTCTCGGTGGGGATCCACGTGGAGCCGAACTGGCGCGTGGGGCCGCCGATGCCGTCGGGCCCGCCGCTGCCCTCGGGGGCGAGCGTGATCTCGACGGGCGCGGGGGGCTCCTCGCCGGGGGCGGGGAGGCGGGTGATGCGGACGCGGAGGGACGTGGGGCCGGCGTCCACGAGGCGCTGGTCGATCAGTTCCGTGCTGATGCGCACGGGCTGGTCCACCTCGGCGCGGCGGGGGCGGACTTCGATGACCGCCGAGCGGCCGGCGCGGGCGAGGCTCTCGCGCCCCAGCAAGCGGACCATCTGGAGCCAGAAGCGCTCGGGGAGGAACTCACCGCGGCCGTAGCGCCAGCGCCAGATCTCGTCGGTGCCGACATAGAGGACGCGGCCGGCGCCGAAGCGCATGGAGACGACCAGCGGCGCGGCGTCGCTGACGGCCTCCGGCCGCGCGGTGGCGAGGACTTCGGCGGTGGGCTTGAGGATGTCGGGGGCGATGCGCTGCGCCCAGCGGAGGCTGGCCCAGCCGGTGCGCGGGTCGGCGAGCATCTGTGGCCACCAGGAGCCGTCGGCGCCGGGAGCGTCGGCGAGGCGGAGGACGCCGTAGCGCTCCGCCGCGGGGGCGGGGGAGACGACCACGGGTTCGCCCCAGTCGCGGACGACGGCGCTCCCGACGCTGCCGATGGACATGGGGAGCAGGTCGGCCAGCGGCGTGGCGGCCCAGGCGTTGGGCGTGGCACTCTCGCCGCCGATCCAGAGCAGGCCGGCGCCGCTGGCGCCGACATGTTCGCGGAGTTGGCGGAGTTGCTCCTCGGTGAACAGTTCCGGCCGCACGTCGCCCATGATGACGACGTCGAACTGCTTCCACTCCTCGGGGCTGGCGGGGAGGGCCAGGAGCGTCTGGTCCCTTTCCTGCACGAAGCGCTTGCCCTCGGCCAACAGCAGGGCGGCGGACTGGATCGAGTCCTCACGCAGGAGCAGGTTCTTGACGTAGCGGTACTCCCAGCGCGGGTAGCCGTCGAAGTAGAGCACGCGGAGCGGGCGGTCCTCGAGGTCCAGGGCGATCTCGGCCTCGTTGTTCTCGGCGACCAGGTCGGAGCCGCTGGGGCGGAGGCGCACGAGCCAGCGGTTCTCGCCGGCGGTTCCGCCCTCGTCGGGGCCGCGGGGACGGCCGGTCAGGGTGATGCTCCTGCTGTCGGAGCCGGCGGCCTGCCGACCCGGATCTGTGTCGTCGATGCGGCGTTCGTCGAGAACCAGGCCGGTGGCGCGGTCCACGAGTTGGATCGTTCCCCAGTTCCCCTGGCCGGCCTCGCCGATCGTCTCCAGTTCGACGGCGACCGGGACGAGGTCGTTGACGAACGCGACCTTCGGGGCCTCGACGGCGCGGATGCCGACATCCAGCACGGGCTCGGCGCTGCCGAGAGCGACGCTGAAGACGGGGACCTTCTCGGCCTGGAGGCGGCGGAGGGCCGCGCGGCCGGGCTCGTCGATGCTGCGGCCGTCGGAGATGAGGACAACGCCCGCGAGAGGACGGGCGGCGGCGCGGCGGAGGGCCGCGTCGATCGCGCGGCCGATGGCGGTGCGCCGGCCGGCGGGCTCGCCGAGTTGGACGGGCAGGGCGGCCGAAGCATCCTCGCCCTTCTTGAGTTCGTACGCCGCACCGTCGAAACCGAGCCAGACGACGACGCGCTCGGCGGCGAGGTCTTCCCAGACCTTGCGGCTGCGCTCCAGCGCGGTCCGGAGTTGCTCTTCGCGGGCGAGCCGCGCGCCCTGCGTCTGGTCCCCGGGGACGTCGCGGATCTGCATGGAGGCGGAGCGGTCGGCGAGGATGAGGACCCAGTCGCGCTCCTCAACCTCGTTCTTGCGGATCAGGCGCGGGCCGGCGATGAGCACCACGACGAGGATCAGCAGCAGCGCGCGGAGGGTGGCCAGGGCCGCGCGGGCACGCACCGAGCCCTCAAGCCGGCGGTAACTCCACCACGCGGCGGCGGCCGCGCCGAGGACGACCAGCGCCCAGCCCCACGGCGGGAGGCCGCGCTCGAAGCCGAACTCCACGCCCTCCTGCCCGAAGCGGAGCGTGCGCAGGTCCAGGAGCCATTCCCACAGGGCGCTCATGCGGCGGCCTCCCGGAGGCTCGGGACCGGGCCTGCGTCGGCGTGGCTGGCCCAGCGCGCCAGGACGATCTCGATCAGGGCGAGGGCCGCGGCGGCGATGAGGAGCGGGAGGGAAATGGGCGGGCCGCTGTCGTCGCCGCTCAGGAGTGAGGCGAGCGCATCACTCCCCGCGGCGGCGGGTGAGCCGGGGGCGGCCGCGCGGCCGAACTGGTCCTCGGAGAGCACGGCGACCTCGGCCCCGCCGCCGGCGGCGGTGCGCAGCCAGCGCTCGACATCGGCG
>CALAFV010000261.1 GCA_937891445.1 uncultured Phycisphaerales bacterium
CGGGCGTGTTGGGCCCCAGCCCGTGGTCGTGCCACGCCTGGATCGCGGGGATGCCGACCTGCATCGCCGCGCCGGCGATCGCGCTCATCGCGCCGGAGCTGTCGATCGCGACGCGCTGGTACGAGGCATTATTGTGCTTCGCCTCCGCGGACTGCTCGTCGTCGGCGACGAAGACGCCCTCGGCGAAGTACAGGGCGCCGGGGTAGGTCGTCGGGCTGACATCGGCGACAGCGACCTGGAGCCGGCGGTCGATGGCGTTGCCGGAGAAGGCCGGGATGGTGCCGAACTGGCCGGTCCAGGGGTTGATCTGGCTGCGGGCCATCAGCCTCGTCTGGGTCGCGTTCCAACTGGCGCCGTAGACGTCGAGACAGCCGGAGCCGAGCTGGGTGCCGCTGGCGCCGTTGCAGGTGCGCCCGCCGCAGGAGCCGTAGGTCGCGGCGCAGCATGCCGTCTTGACCCAGGACTGGCCGAGTTGCACGAGGCGGCCGTTGTGGAGCCGGTAGGCGTTGAAGGCGATGCCCGGCGTGCCGTTGTTGGTCCAGAGCAGGTTCACGTTGCCGCGGTTGCAGGTGCCGGTCGCGTACATGTACGCGCGCACGCCGCCGACCGGGCCGAAGTTGGCGATGTCATTGTTCTGGATCGCCTGGTAGACGACGTCCGGGCCGCTGCCGGGCGGGGGCGGGTCCTGCAGTTCGATCGTGAGGGTGAAGGACCCCGCGGCACTGCTGTAACCGGCGACGCGGATGTAGTAGGTCTGCCCTGCCTCCACGTCGACCTGAACGCGCGAGCGCGTGGCAATCCCGCAGCCGTCATCGTCGCACGCGAGTTGGTTCGAGGCGTTCCCCGGGCACCCCGAGTGGATTGAGAGCACGGTGTCGTAACTGGCCGCGGTGCAGGTGTCCACGACGAGCACGCCGTTGGTCTCGGGTATCACGCGGTACCACACGTCGCGACCGTTGGAAATCGTGCAACTGGCCGCGCCGTCGGGCGTGGCCGAGGCGGTGGAGCCGGTGTACGTGCCCGGCCCCACGAGCGGGGCCGAAGCGCAGTTGTCCGCGGCCTGCTGGGCGACCGCGGGCAGAGCACAACCCACCACGGCCGCGCCGGCCAGCAAGGCCGGGGCGTGGCGGAACGGGGAGCGCATCGGCATCTTGATGTACCTCCAATCAACAGCGAGTGCGAGTTCCCGGACGTTGCGCGTGACGGCACGCTCGCCCGGCAGATAGACACGCCCAGAATACCACCGAACGCCGGTTCGACCAAGCGGCTTCGGAGAGCCCGGAAAAGACAGGGGCCGCGTGCTGCGCGGCCCCCGAAAGATTGGTTCGACAAACAAACAAGTTCAGCAGCCGACCAGGACCTCGTTGAGCCACTCGGTCAGGAACGCGGAGATATCCGCGGAGTTGACCGTGCCATCGCCGTTGAAGTCGGCGCCGAGGTCGCCGTTCTCGACGCACATCAACCAGTGCGAGACATACACGGAGATGTCGAGAGAGTTGATGATGTTGTCGTGATTCCAGTCGGTCTGGCAGACGATGCCGCCGGGCATCCCGACCGTGAACGTGACCGAGTCCGGCGTGTGCGGGCGGAAGAGGCCCAGGGTGGCCTCGCCGTCCGAGGGCTCCGCGTCGGCGTCGAACCAGAAGTTGTACATCGTGCCCCAGCGCAGCGCGTTGGAGTTGGGGTTCTGCGCGAAGTTTTGGGGGCTGTGCCAGGTGACGCTGCCGGAGCCGACCTGGATGACCCAGTCGGTGTTGTCGTAGGGCTCGCCGGAGTGGTAGTCCACGTCGCGGAACCCGACGTTGCTGATCGTCACGCCCGTCGGCACCGGGATCGACAGCGAACCGCCGGCGACGTGGCTGTTGAGATTGAAGATCGCGTACTCGTAGTGCCAGGTGCCGTTGCCGTTGTCGGTGACCTTGTGGGCGACGTGGAAGCGTCCCTCGTTCGGGACGTCCACCGTCTGGAGATGCACGGAGGTGTCCACGACGTTCGGGCCGCCGCCGTGGGCGCGCCAGGCGTTGATCGCGGGCTGGCCGACCTGCATCGCGGCGCCGGGGATCGACGAGAGGACGCCCGCGGACGTGGCGGCGACGCGCTGGTACGACGCGTTGTTGTGCTTCGCGGGACCGGGCTGCTCATCGTCGGCGACATAAACGCCCTCGATGAAATACTGGGCGTTGGGGAAGTTTGTTGGGTCGAACTCGCTGATCGCCACCTGGCAGCGGCGCGAGATGGCCGTGTTCGAACCGCCGGGGATGGTGCCGTGCTGGCCGGTCCAGGGGTTGACCTGGCTGCGCGGCATCAGGCGGGTCTGGTTGGCGTTCCACCCCGAGCCGTAGACGTCGATGCACCCCGACCCGAGCTGGTTGCCGCTGGCGCCGTTGCAGGTGCGCCCGCCGCAGGAGCCGAAGGTCGCGGCGCAGCACGCCGTCTTGACCCAGGACTGGCCGAGTTGGACCAGCCGGCCGCCCTGGAGCCGGTAGACGTTGAACCCGACGCTCGGCGAGCCGAAGCCGACCCATGCCAGGTTCGAGGGCCCGGCGTTGCACGTCGCCGTTCCGAAGATGTAGGCCCTGATGTTGCCCACGGGGCCGTAGTGCCCGATGTCGTTGCCGCTGCTGCCGGCGCCGAGATACATCACGTCCGGCTGGGCCTGGACCGCCCCCGCGGCCGCAAGGACCGTGGCCGCCGCCAGGCCGCCACGCACGCGCTTCCATGTTGCCATGCTGCTGCCTCCTGAGAGAGTTGGTTCGCCCCACAAGCGAGGAGGCCAGCATACCACCTGATGATCTGCGAGCAAAGTAGTGTGGGCGATTAACTCACAGCCTTTCGTTCGGCTTCTGCTTGCGATCTGACAAGGTCGCGGCAAGCGCGTGGATGATGCGGAACGAAAAGGAGGGCGGCACGGGGCCGCCCTCCTTGAACTTCATCCGTCGTAGCCCGGCGGGGCTTACTTGATGAACAGCAGGTCGCGGTACGTCGGGATCGGCCACAGGTCGGCGGCCGTGTGCTCTTCGAGTTCGTCGGCGACCTGCCGCAGTTCGGCCATCGCCGGGCGCACCTTGGACTTGATGTGCTCGGCGTGGCGGACGATGTCCGAGTCGTGCTCCGCCGCGGCGGCGTCGAGTTCGTCAACGGCGGTCCGCAGACGGGCGACCAGGTCGTTGTAGGCCTTCAGGTCGCGGCGGAGGCCCGCGTCGGCGGCCCCGGCCGAGTCCAGGGCGGCCAGCGTGGAGGCCATGCGCCGCTGCTGCTCCTGCACCGCCGGGAGGATCATCGTGCGGGCCATGGTGACCATGACCTCCGCCTCGATCGTGACCTCCTTGATGAACTTCTCGACGTAGATCTGGTGCCGGCTCTCGACCTCGACCTTGCTCAGCACGCCGTACCTGGAGAACAGATCGATGCACTTCCTGGTCCGGAGGACCGGCAGGGCCTCGACCGTGTCGCGCAGGTTCGGCAGGCCGCGGCGGGCGGCTTCCTTCTGCCACTGGGGCGAGTAGTTGTCGCCGTTGAAGATGATCCGCTTGTGCTGCTTGACGATCTTCTGCAGCACGGAGCGGACGGCCGCCTGGATCTTGGCCTCGGTCGGCCTGGGCCCGATGGCCTTCTCGAGCTGCGTCGCGATGTAGTCCAGGCTCTCGGCCACCATCGTGTTCAGCGCCGTGTTCGGGAACGCCGAGGTCTGGCTCGAGCCGACGGCGCGGAACTCGAACTTGTTGCCCGTGAAGGCGAAGGGGCTGGTGCGGTTGCGGTCGCCCGAGTGGCGCGGGATCTGCGGGAGCGACCGGGCGCCGAGGTCCAGCGCCCCGCCCTTGATCGTCCGCCTGGGCGTGCCCTTCTCGAGCTGCTCGATGATGTCCGTGAGCATGTCGCCCAGGAAGATCGAGATGATCGCCGGCGGCGCCTCGTTGGCCCCCAGGCGGTGGTCGTTGGAGGCGGTGGCGATCGTCGCCCGCAGGATGTCCGCGTGCAGGTCCACGGCCCGGATCACGGCGCACAGGAAGACCAGGAACTGCATGTTCGTGTGCGTCTGGTCCTGCGGGTCCAGCAGGTTGACGCCGGTGTCGGTGCACATCGACCAGTTGTTGTGCTTGCCGCTGCCGTTGACGCCGGCGAAGGGCTTCTCGTGCAGGATGGCCTGGAGGCCGTAGCGCGGCGCGACGCGCTTGAGCGTCTCCATCAGCACCATCTGGTGGTCGCAGGCGACGTTGGCCGGCTCGAACATCGGCGCCAGTTCGAACTGCCCGGGAGCGACCTCGTTGTGCCGCGTCTTGACCGGCACGCCGACCCGGTACAGTTCGCGCTCGACCTCGGCCATGAACGCCAGCACGCGCGGCGGGATCGAGCCGAAGTAGTGGTCCTCGAGCTGCTGGCCCTTGGGGGGCTTGGCGCCAAAGAGCGTGCGGTCGCAGGTGACCAGGTCGGGCCGGGCGTAGTACAGGTTCCGATCGACCAGGAAGTACTCCTGCTCCGGCCCGAGCGTCGTGTGCACGTGCGAGACGCCGGCGTCGGTGCCGAAGATCCTGAGGATCCGCATCGCCTGGGCGCTGAGGGCCTCGATCGACCGCAGCAGGGGGGTCTTCTTGTCCAGCGCCTCGCCGTTCATCGAGACGAAGGCCGTCGGGATGCACAGCGTGACCACGTCCCCCGAGCGGTTGAGGAACGCCGGGCTGGTCGGGTCCCACGCGGTGTAGCCGCGGGCCTCGAACGTCGCCCGCAGGCCGCCGGAGGGGAAGCTCGAGGCGTCCGGCTCGCCCTGCACCAGGGCCGAGCCGCTGAACTCAAAGAGCATCCCGCCCTGGCCGTCGGGGACGATCAGCGAGTCGTGCTTCTCGGCCGTCAGGCCGGTGAGCGGCTGGAACCAGTGGGTGTAGTGCGTCGCGCCGTTCTCGATCGCCCAGTCCTTCATGGCCGCGGCGACGATGTCGGCGATCCGGGGGTCCAGCGGCTGACCATGCTTGATGGTCCGCATCAACTGACGGAAGACGTCCTTCGGCAGGCGCTGGCGCATGACCCGCTCGGAGAAGACGTCGGCCCCGAAGGCGTCCCGGGTCGCCTGAGCCGCGCTCTCCCCGCCGGGGTTGGGGCGTTGGCGCTGCTGGCTCCAGGCGGTCGCCGCCGCGACCGCGTCCACGCGCGGAACGCCGGAGAGGACGGACAGACGGGTGCCGTTGGAGCTGCTCATGGTCTGGGACCCCTTATACAAGTACGCCGCGGGCGCTTCCCGCGGTCGGCAATCCTGGTATCGATGGTGGGGGGCGCGTCGGGTGATGAGTCGTTGTCGCTCGGTCGAGCCACGGCTCTCTGGTCCCGGATGAAAGCGACATTGTTGCAGCCTCGTCGCCCGGAGCAAGTGCGCCCCGCCCCGCGGATTGCAACTCTCGCGTCGGCGGCGCCTCCCGACCCGGACTCCCGGTCACGCTGGGCCCGATATGCCCCCGCTTCTGCTGAGCACCTGGTCGTTCGGGACGGTCGCCAACGCCGCCGGGAGGCTCAGGCACCAGGCAGCAGGCACTGGGCACCAGGTACGAGGGAGTGCGCAAAGGGAGCCCTGAGCGAGAGGAGGGGGAAACGCGGAGAACGCGGAGGGGCGGAGGACGCGGAGGGAGAAGGAGGGCCGGCGGCCCATTTTCGGATTCCGGTCGCGAACTCGAGAGAGGCTCTGCGCGCTCGGGCCTCGCGCGCAGAGCAATTCGCATGGCTCTTCGAGCCTCCAACATGGCTCGTGGAGCCTCCAGCATGGCTCCTGGGCGCTCCAGCATGGCTCGTGGAGGCTCCAACATGGCTCGTGGAGCGACCAACATGGCTCAACGTCCGCGCAGCATGGCT
>CALAFV010000262.1 GCA_937891445.1 uncultured Phycisphaerales bacterium
CACCGGTTCTACTCCCACCAGCCGGACCTGAACTTCGACAACCCCGAGGTGCATCGGGCGATTGAGGCGGTCGTGGCGCACTGGCTGGACATGGGCGTGGACGGGATGCGGCTGGATGCGGTGCCATACCTCTACGAGCGGGAAGGGACGTCGTGTGAGAATCTGCCGGAGACGCACGCCTACCTGCGGAAACTGCGGGCGTTCATGCGGGAGCGATGGCCGCACGCGATGCTGCTGGCGGAGGCGAACCAGTGGCCGGAGGACGCGATCTCGTACTTCGGGGACGGGGACGAGTGCCACATGGCGTTCCACTTCCCGCTGATGCCGCGGCTGTTCATGGCGATCCAGATGGAGGACCGCTTCCCCATCACGGACATCCTGATGCAGACGCCGCCGATCCCGGAGTCGTGCCAGTGGGCGATCTTTCTGCGGAACCACGACGAGTTGACGCTGGAGATGGTGACCGATGAGGAACGGGACTACATGTACCGCGTGTACGCCCAGGACCGCCAGAGCCGGATCAATCTGGGGATCCGGCGGCGGCTGGCGCCGCTGATGGGGAACAACCGGCGGAAGATCGAACTGATGAACGGGCTGCTGCTGAGCCTGCCCGGGACGCCGGTGCTGTACTACGGCGACGAGATCGGGATGGGGGACAACGTGTATCTCGGCGACCGTAACGGCGTGCGGACGCCGATGCAGTGGTCGGCGGACCGCAACGCGGGTTTCAGCCGCGCCAACCCGCAGAGCCTGGTGCTGCCGCCGATCATCGACCCTGAGTATCACTACGAGAAGGTCAATGTTGAGGCGCAGCAGGCCAACCCGAGCAGTCTGCTGTGGTGGATGAAGCGGCTGATTGCGCTGCGCAAGCGGTACCCGGTGCTGGGGACGGGGTCGCTGGAGATCCTGTCGCCGTCGAACCCGAAGGTGCTGGCATTTGTCCGCCGCGGAGCGGAGGCCGAGGGGACGGTGCTGGTGGTGGCGAACCTGTCGCGGTTCGTGCAGCCGGCAGAGTTGGACCTTGGCGCACACCGCGGGATGCGGCCGGTGGAACTGTTTGGACGCACGCACTTCCCCCCGATCGGCGATGGGCCGTACTTCCTGACGTTGGGGCCGCACGCGTTCTACTGGTTCTCGCTGGAGCCGGTGCGCGGCGGGACGGCGTTTGCGGTGGGAACGCCGGCGGCGCGGCCGCGGGAGGTGCGCGTCGAGGGGGACCCGGCGCGGGTGCTGCGCAGCACAGCGGGGCTGCGGGAGGTCATCGACGCCGTGGCGGAGAACATGTCCTCGCGCCGGTGGTTCGGCGCCAAGGCGCGGACGGTGCGCGGCGTGAGCATCCTGGACGTGGCGCCGTTGCGGACAGGCGTGGTGGAGGAGGAACTGTCCGCGGCGATCGCACTCGTGAGGGTCGAGTACACGGAGGGGGAGCCGGAGTTGTACGCGCTGCCGCTGGCGCTGGCGGAGCGAGCGAGGGCCGAGCGGGTGGCGGGCGGGGCGGTTATTGCGGAGGTGCGGGCCGGTGACCGGCGCGGCGGAGGAGATGAGACGCGCCTGCTCTACGACGCGATGCTCGACCCGGATTGCTGCGCAGCGCTGCTGGAGATGATGGCGCGGCGGCGGCGCGTGCGCTCGGAGCGGGGGGAACTTGTCGGAACCGCGGCGGCGGCGCTGCGGCGCGAGGCGCTGGTGGGGGCCGGGGTCGGCCGAGGGAACGGGGCCGGGCCGCCCAACGGCGACGGGCGCCACATGGAGATCACGCCCGGCGACGCGGATCAGAGCAACAGTTCCGTGGTCTTCGGATCGCGGCACATCATGAAGGTGTACCGGCGCATCGAAGCCGGGCCGAACCCGGACCTGGAGATCGGCCGGTTCCTGACGGAACGGGCTCGCTTCGAGCACACGCCGCGGGTCGAGGGAGCGATCGAGTACGTTCGGCGCGGGGAGGAACCGGCGTCGCTGGCCGTGGTGCAGGAGTTCGTCCCCAACCAGGGGGACGCGTGGCGGCACGCGCTGGACCAACTTGGGCAGTATTACGAGCGGGCGCTGGCGGCGGCGGAGCCGCCGGGAGCGACGCTGCTGGAGGGGACGGACCCGGGGCCGCGGGGGCTGCTGCGCCTGGCGGAGCACGAGGGGGCCGCGGCGACGGCGGAGTTCTGGGCGGCGGCGGCCGAGGTCACGGGGCCGGCGCTGCACGAGGCGGGTCTGCTGGGGCAGCGCACGGCGGAGATGCACCTGGCGCTGGGGGGTGTGAGCGCAGCGGCGGATGACCCAGCCTTTGCGCCCGAGCCGTTCACGCCGCTGTACCAGCGCTCGATCTACCAGTCGATCCGGAACTCGGTGCGGCGGTCGCTTCAACTGCTGCGGCGGCGGGCGGCGGATTTCCCGGCCTCGCTGCGGCGCGAACTCGAATCGCTGACGGCGCGGGAAGCGGATCTGATGGCACGGGCGCAAGCGCTGACGGCGCGACCGATCAGGACCATGCGAATCCGCGTCCACGGGGACTACCACCTCGGGCAGGTGCTCTGGACGGGAAAGGACTTCGTCATCATCGACTTCGAAGGGGAGCCGGCGCGGCCGCTGGGGGAACGGCGGCTGAAGCGCTCGTGCCTGAGCGACGTGGCGGGAATGCTGCGGTCGTACCAGTATGCGGCGTACTCGGGGCTGGTGCAGCAGGGGCAGCGCGGCGTCATCGGGATCGACACGGGGGCGCTGCGCGCGGCGGAGCCGCCGGCTCGCGTGTGGTACTCGCTGATGGGAGCGGCATTCCTGCGGTCGTACCTTGAGACGATGGTGCGCGGCGGGGGCGGGCCGGCGGACGGAGAGGCCAACGGCAGGCGCGGGGGCGGGGCCGGGCTGCTGCCGGCCGATTCGGCCGACACAGCGCTGCTGCTGGAGGTGTTCATGCTGGAGAAGGCGCTGTACGAGATCGGGTACGAACTGAACTCGCGCCCGGAGTGGGCGTGGATCCCGCTGCGAGGGCTGACGCAACTGCTCGAGAGCGCCGGCTGAGCCGGGGGAGGCTACCGTGACTCGGTCGCAAGTGACAACCGAACCGCGCACCGGCCTCACGCCGCGGCGCCCGCACCCTCCGCTGGAGCACACGATGACCGAGCCGCAACCGGCCCCGGTGGGGGACGTGATCCCCGTCGGCCTGATGACCGACCAGGATATCTACCTGTTCAACGAAGGAACGCACTATCGGCTCGCCACGAAGATGGGATCACACCGCGGCGAGTATGACGGCCACGCGGGGGTGTATTTCGGCGTGTGGGCGCCGGCGGCGCGGTACGTCAGTGTGATCGGCGACTTCAACGGGTGGGACCGCGGGGCTCACCCGCTGCGCCCGCGGGGGCAGTCGGGGGTGTGGGAGGGGTTCATCCCGGGGCTGGGGGAAGGGGCGCTGTACAAGTACTTCATCGCATCGCAGTTCAACGGGTATGGCGTGGAGAAGGCCGACCCGTTCGCGTTCGAGCAGGAGACGCCGCCCGGAACGGCGTCGCGCGTGCGCGGGCTGGAGTACCGGTGGGGCGATGCGGAGTGGATGGAGCATCGGGCGCGGCGGAACGCGCTGGACGCGCCGATGTCGATCTACGAGGTGCACCTCGGGTCGTGGCGCCGGCTGCACCACCAGGACAACCGGCCGCTGACGTACCAGGAACTGGCCGCGAAACTGATCGAGCACCTCCGCGAGACGGGCTTCACGCACGTGGAGTTCCTGCCGGTGATGGAGCACCCGTTCTACGGGTCGTGGGGCTACCAGACCACCGGCTACTTCGCCCCCACCAGCCGCTACGGCACGCCGCAGGACTTCATGTCGCTGATCGACCAGTTGCACCAGGCGGGGTACGGCGTGATCCTCGACTGGGTGCCCTCGCACTTCCCGACGGATGAGCACGGGCTGATGTACTTCGATGGGACGCACCTGTACGAGCACGCCGACCCGCGCCAGGGCTTCCATCCGGACTGGAAAAGCGCTGTGTTCAACTACGGCCGCAACGAGGTGCGGGCCTTCCTGATCTCCAGCGCGTGCCACTGGCTGGAGACGTACCACGCCGACGGGCTTCGCGTGGACGCGGTCGCGTCGATGCTGTACCTCGACTACTCGCGTCGCGCGGGCGAGTGGGTGCCCAACCGCTACGGCGGGCGAGAGAACCTGGAGGCGATCGACTTTCTGCGGCGGCTGAACACGGAGGTGTACCGGTCGTTCCCCGGGATCCAGGTGATCGCCGAGGAATCAACGGCCTGGCCCATGGTTTCAAGGCCGGTTCATGCCGGGGGCCTCGGATTCGGCCTCAAATGGGATATGGGCTGGATGCACGACACGCTCCGGTACATGTCGAAGGACCCCGTGCACCGGCGGCACCATCACAACGACCTGACCTTCCGGGGGATGTACGCCTGGACGGAGAACTTCGTGCTGCCGCTGTCTCACGACGAAGTGGTGCACGGCAAGGGTTCGCTGCTGGCGAAGATGGCGGGGGCGGACGCGTGGCAGAAGTTCGCGAACATGCGGCTGTTGCTGTGCCACCAGTGGTCGCAGCCGGGGAAGAAACTCCTGTTCATGGGCGGCGAGTTTGCCCAGGGGCGGGAGTGGAACCACGACGAGGGGCTGGACTGGGGCCAACTGGAGATCGACTGGCACGCAGGGGTGATGCGGCTGGTGTCGCGCCTGAACGAACTGTACCGGGAACTGCCGGCGCTGCACGAACTGGATTGCGACCCGGCGGGGTTCCAGTGGCTGACGCCCAACGACGCGGAGCGCTCGACGCTGGCATTCCTGCGGCGGGGGCGGGGCGCCGACGACGTGGTGCTGTGCGCGCTGAACTTCACGCCGGAGCCGCGGCACAACGAGCGCTACGGGGTGCCGTGCGGCGGGCGGTGGGAGGAGATTCTCAACAGCGATGCGCTGGAGTACGGCGGATCGGGGCAGGGGAACCTCGGCGGGGTGGAAGCATCCCCGATCGGGCTGCACGGGATGCCGTGGTCTGTGACGCTGACGCTGCCGCCGCTGGGAGCGGTCTTCCTCCGCGGCCCGCGCGAGCAGGAGCCCGCGACAACGGCCGGGAGCGGGCGGGGTGGTGGACCGTGAGCCGGGGGGAACTGTCGGCGCTGCGCCGGCTCGCGACGGCCCTCGGGGTGCTGACGGAGTACGTCGATCAGGAGGGGAACAAACGATCGGCTTCGCCGGAAACGCTCGTCGAGGTCATCCGGGGTCTGGGCGAGCCGATCGACGGGCCGGGCGGGGCGGCCGAGGCGCTCCGCCGCCTCCAGGAGGCGCGGGCGGAGCGGCTGATCGAACCCACGATCGTGGACTGGACGGGCGTCAGGTCATCGGTGCCCCTGGGCCCGGCGGCGGCACGCTCGCGGCTGACCTGCATGCTGGTGCTTGAGTCGGGTGAGGAGCGATCGTGGCGGCAGGCGGCCGGCCCGTCGCTGGCGCTGCCGCCGGATCTGCCCATCGGACGGCACCGGCTGACCGTGCGCACAAGCGGGGCGGGGACGCGGGCACGGGAGGCGAGCGCCGTGGTGCTGACGGCGCCGCCTCGCGTGGGCCCGGCGCACCTTATCCCCGGCGCTGCGCGGACGATGGGGACGTTTCTCCCGTTGTACGCGCTGCGGACGCGGCGGGACTGGGGCGTCGGGGACCTGACAGACCTGGGGGCGCTGGCGGCGTGGTCGCGAGCCCGCGGTGCGCCGATCGTCGGAACGCTGCCGCTGCTGGCCGCATACCTCGACCGGCCACTGGATTACAGCCCGTACGCGCCGGTGAGCCGGCTGTTCTACAACGAGTTGTACCTGGATGTCGAGCATGCGCCGGACCTGGAGATCAGCCCGGCGGCACGCGAGATCCTCAGGGCACCCGGGCTACAGCGCGAGATCGCGGAGTTGCGGGCCGCGCCGCTGGTGGACTATGCGCGGGCGATGGCGCTCAAGCGGCGCATCCTCGGGGCGCTGGCGGAGGCGGCGCTGGCGACACCGCGGCGGCGGCGCGAGGTGGAGCGATTCGCACGCGAGAGACCGCTGGTCCGCGAGTACGCGGCGTTCCGGGCCGCGATCGAGAAGCAGGGGCGGACGTGGGAGTCGTGGCCGGAGCGGATGCAACGCGGGCGACTTGGCCCGGCGGACGTGGACCGGAGCGTGCGGTGGTACCACCTCTACTGCCAGTGCCTGCTGCACGACCAACTGTCGCGCCTCGCGGAAAGGCTGCACGACGAGGGAGGCGCACTGTACCTCGACCTGCCCGTGGGCGTGCACGGCGGCGGGTTCGACACGTGGCGGTTCGGTTCGTTGTTCGTCTCGGGCATGAGCGTTGGCGCTCCGCCGGACCCCATGGCCCCGGGGGGACAGAACTGGGGCTTTCCGCCGCTGCACCCAATCCGGTCGCGCGAGGATGGGCACGAGTACTTCGCACTGGCCCTGCGAGCGCACCTCAGGTATGCGCGGCTGCTGCGCATCGACCACGTGATGTGGTTCCACCGGCTCTTCTGGGTGCCGCGGTCGCTGGACCCCGCGCACGGGGCGTACGTGCGGTACCCCGCGGAGGAGTTGTACGCCGTCTTGAGCATCGAGGCGCACCGGGCCGGGGCCCGGGTCGTTGGCGAGAACCTGGGCACGGTGCCGCTGGAGGTCAACGCGGCGATGGCGCGCCGTGGCGTGCTGGGGATGTCGATCGCGCAGTTCGAGTTCCGTGCTGATGAACGGTCGCCACTGCCGGAATCGCCGGCCGATGCGCTGGCAGCGCTCAATACGCACGATCTGCCGCCGTTTGCGGCGTTCATCACCGGCGAGGACCAGCGTCTCCGCGCCGAGATGGGCCTGACGACGCCGCGGGCCGCGGCGAGGGAACAGACGACGCGCCGGAGACTGCTGACGGCTCTGGTGAAGTTCGCGCGACGGGCCGGGATTCGCGACGAGGAGCCGGTCCGGGCGGCGCTGCGGGCGGCTCTGTCGCTGCTGGCGTCGGGGCCGGCGGCGATCGTGCTGGTGAACCTCGAGGACCTGTGGCTCGAGACGCGGCCGCAGAACGTCCCGGGGACGACGGACCAGCAGGCGCCGAACTGGCGGCGGCGGGCGGCGTTTGCGCTGGAAGAGTTCGAGCGGCTGCCCGGCGTCGCGGAACTGCTGCGGGGCCTGGCGGAGTTGCGGGCGCGGCCCGTGGCGATGGCGGCTGGGGGTGTGCGCCCGACGCCCGAACGCGGGGCACATTCGCGAACGCCGGTGGGGCGGTCGCGCCGCGGGCGCAGATCGACGGGGTACGTCGCATGATCACGACGGCGGCCATCTCTCGCCGCACATCGAGCCTTCCGCTCGGAGCCACGGTCCTGCCGAACGGCGCCGGGTGCGCGATCAACGTCTGGGCGCCCGCCGCCCAGCGTGTGGAGGTACATCTGCACGAGTTGGACAACATGGTCGCGTTGAAACCGGCGGCACGCGGGTACCACACCGGGGTGATCGAAGGCATGGGACCCGGCACGCGGTACTCGCTGCGCCTCAACGGCGGGCCGGATCGGCCGGACCCGGCCTCGCGCTTCCAACCGGAGGGGCCACACGGGCCGTCGGAGGCTGTCTCGCCCGACTTTGAATGGACGGATGCGGGGTGGCGTGGCCTGCCGCTGGAGCGGCACGTGCTGTACGAACTACACGTCGGCACGTTCACCGCCGAGGGGACGTTCGACGGCATCATCCCGCACCTGGATTCGCTTCGCGACCTGGGCATCACGGCGATCGAACTGATGCCCGTGGCGCAGTTTCCAGGCGGGCGGAACTGGGGGTACGACGGCGTCGGGATGTTCGCAGCGCAGAACACCTACGGCGGGCCGATGGGCCTGCGGCGGCTGGTGGATGCAGCGCACCGGCGCGGGCTGGCGGTGGTGCTCGACGTCGTGTACAACCACCTCGGGCCGGAGGGGAACTACCTCGCGGAATTCGGACCGTACTTCACGGTTCGGCACCGGACGCCGTGGGGCGATGCGCTGAACTTCGACGGGGAAGGCTCGGACGAGGTTCGGCGCTTCTTCATCGAGAACGCGCTGTACTGGATCACCGATTGCCACATCGACGCCCTGCGGATCGACGCGGTCCACGCGATCGTCGATGCCTCCCCAGTTCCCTTCGTACAGGACCTGTGCGCCGCCGTGCACCGGCGGGCGAAGGAACTCGGCCGGATCGTGCTGTGCATCGCCGAGAGCGCCGCCAACGACGCGCGGCTCATCACGGCGCCGGAACTGGGCGGCTACGGCGCCGACGCCCAGTGGAACGACGACTTCCACCACGCCCTGCGCACGGTGCTCACCGGCGAGCGAAGCGGCTACTACGCCGGCTACGACGGGCTGCGACACCTGCGCAAGTCCCTCGAGCACGGCTTCGTGTTCACGGGGGAGTACGAGCCGTTCCGCGGGCGGCGGCACGGCTCAACGTCGCGCCACATCCCGGCGGAGCGGTTCATCGTCTTCTCACAGAACCACGACCAGGTGGGCAACCGCATGCTCGGGGAGCGGCTGGCGGACCTCGTGCCGTTCGAGATGCTCCACCTCGCGGCGGCCGCGACGGTGCTGTCACCGTTTGTGCCGCTGCTGTTCATGGGGGAGGAGTACGCCGAGCCGGCGCCGTTCCTGTACTTCGTGAGCCACACCGACCCTGGATTGGTCGAAGCCGTGCGCACAGGACGTGCCGAGGAGTTCCGCGCCTTCCGCTGGCACGGAACGGCGCCGGACCCGCAGAGCGAGGAGACGTTCCTTCGCTCCAAGATCAACCTCTCCCTCCGCCAGCACGGGCGCCACGCGGCGCTGCTTGCCTTCTACCGCGAGTTGCTGCGCCTGCGACGTGAACACCCGGCTCTGGCTCACCTCAGCAAGGAGACGCTCGACGTGACCGTCGATGAGGCGGCACGCACGCTCGTGATGCACCGATGGACGCCGCCAGACCCGGCAGGCTCGGCTCCCGCCGCGGCGGTGGTGCTGCTTGGTTTCTGCCGGCGTGGGCGGGAGGCGGAGCCGGCGCGCGTGCGCCTGCCGCGCGGGCAATGGGGCCGCGTGCTGGACTCGTCGGAAGAGCGTTTCGGCGCCGGTAAAACGGGCGGGCCGCTGACGCCCGGGAGAGTGGAATCGGACGGCTCGACGGAAGTCACGCTCCCGCCGTGCGCCGTGGCCGTCTACTCGAGGGAGGACCTCTGACATGGACGCCCCCCCCACTCCCCCGGCCGAATCGCCGACTCCGACAGCACCGCAGCCGCGGTATGTCTGCATCCACGGGCACTTCTACCAGCCGCCGCGCGAAAACCCGTGGCTGGAGGCGGTGGAGTTGCAGGAATCGGCGTACCCGTACCACGACTGGAACGCGAGGATCACCGCCGAGTGTTACGCGGCCAACGCCAAGAGCCGCGTGCTGGACGGCGAGGGCCGCATTGTTCGCATCGTCAACAACTACGAGCGAATCAGTTTCAACTTCGGCCCCACGTTGTTGTCGTGGCTCGAGGAGAAGGAGCCCGAACTGTACCAGAGCCTGCTTGAGGCCGACCGGCGCTCCGCCGAGCGCTTCGGCGGCCACGGCTCGGCGATGGCTCAGGCGTACAACCACATGATCCTGCCGCTGTCGAACGATCACGACCGGCGGACGCAGGTCCTGTGGGGCATCCGCGATTTCGAGCACCGATTCGGACGCAAGCCGGAGGGGATGTGGTGCCCGGAGACTGCCGTCAATACGCCGACGCTTGAGACGCTCGCGGAGCACGGCATCGTCTTCACGGTTCTCGCCCCCCGCCAGGCCGCGCGCGTCCGCAAACTCGGCGGCAGGGGCAAATGGAAAGAGGTCCACGGCGGGATCGACCCGTCGCGGGCCTACTTGTGCAAACTCCCGTCGGGGCGCGAGATCAGCCTCTTCTTCTACGACGGGCCGGTGTCGCAGGGCGTCGCGTTCGAACACCTGCTCGAGTCGGGCGAGAAGTTCGCCGCTCGCCTGATGGACATCTTTGACGATCACCGCGACTGGCCGCAACTGGCGCACATCGCCACCGACGGCGAGACTTACGGCCACCACCACCGCCACGGCGACATGGCCCTGGCCTACGCCCTGGACCAGATCGAGCGAGGCGGCGCGGCGACGCTGACTAACTACGGGCAGTTCCTCGAACGACATCCGCCGACGCACGAGGTGCAGATCGTGGAGAACTCCTCCTGGAGTTGCGTCCACGGCGTGGAGCGGTGGAAGAGCAACTGCGGGTGCAACTCTGGGCGGCCGGGGTGGAACCAGGAGTGGCGAGCCCCGCTTCGCGAGGCGCTGGACTGGCTCCGCGACACGCTCGGGGCCCGCTTCGATGCGACCGACGGGGGCCGGCGCTTCCTGAAAGACCCCTGGGCGGCGAGGGACGCGTACATCGGCGTCATGCTCGATCGCTCGGGCGAGAACATCGAGCGTTTCCTCGCCGAGCACTGCCACGACAACCTCGACCACTCCCTCCGGCGAGCCGGCCTGAAGTTGCTGGAAATGGAACGGCACCTGATGCTGATGTACACGAGTTGCGGGTGGTTCTTCGACGAACTCTCCGGCATCGAGACCGTGCAGGTGACGCAGTACGCGGCCCGTGCGATCCAGCTCGCAAGAGAGGTTCTCGGCGAGGACCTGGAGCCCGGTTTCCTCGACCGGCTCGAGCGGGCCCCGAGCAACATCGCCGAACTCACCAACGGCCGCCGGATCTACGAAGACTTCGTCCGGCCCGCGGTGGTGGACCTGCACAAGGTCGCGGCCCACTACGCGGTGGACTCCCTCTTCGACGAGTATCCCGACACGGCACAGGTGTACGCCTTCACCGTCCAGCGGCACGACGCCAGCGTGCTGACGGCGGGGCGCACGCGCCTGCTGATCGGCCGCGCCACCTTCACCAGCCGCATCACCCTCGACCGTGAGGAACTCACCTACGGCGTCCTCCATCTCGGCGACCACGTCCTCAACGCCGGCGTGTGCCCCTTCCAGAACGAGGAGGCGTACAACTCTCTCCGCGCCGCCGTCGGTGACGCCTTCAACCGGGCGGACTACACGGATGTCCTCCAGCGCATGAGCGAGGCGTTCGGCGGCATTAACTACACGCTCCGCAGCCTCTTCAAGGATGAGCAGCGCCACGTCGTGGAGCACATCCTCAGCGCGACGCTCGACCAGATTCAGGCAACGTATCGCCAGATCTACGAGGCCAATGTTCCCCTGCTGAGATTCCTCGCCGGGCTGGGGATCCCGCCCCCGGCCGCCCTGCGCCAGAACGCCGAACTGGTCCTCAACGACGCCCTCCGCCGCGCCCTGCTTCCCGACGAGCCGGACCTCGAACGCATCCGCGCCATCCAGCGCGAGGCCCGCGAGCAATCCATCGCTTTCGACCCGGTAACGCTCTCCTTTGCGGTGGAGCGGGCCCTGGCCCGCGCGGCGGACCGCCTCGGCGCCGCCCCGCGCGACGAGAAGAACGTGCGCCGGCTCGCCGAACTGGCCACGCTCTCCATCGACATGCCGTTTGAGGTCAGTCTCTGGGATGCCCAGAACGTCTACTACGACCTGCTCCACAGCGTTCTGCCGGAAGTGCGGCGTGAGAACAAGCCAGAGAACGAGGCATGGACCAGCGCGTTCCTCGACCTGGGTCGCCGCCTCCACGTGAAGGTGGACTGATGGACGCCCCGCTCGCCCCCATCCCCCCCACTGGTCCTATCGCCCCTGTTTCGCTCGCTGCCCGCACTCCTTCCGGGCCGGGTACGGGGATCCGGGTGCCGGCCTCGACCTACCGGCTGCAGTTCAACGCATCGTTCACGTTTCGCGATGCGCTGCGAACCGTGCCGTACCTCCATGCGCTGGGCATCACCGATGTGTACGCCTCGCCGCTCACCGCCGCGCGGCCCGGCTCGACGCACGGGTACGACGTGGTCGACCCAGCGCGACTGAACCCGGACCTTGGAACGGAGGAGGACTTCAATGCCCTGGCCGACGCCCTCGCCGCCAGCGGCATGGGGCTGCTGCTGGACATCGTCCCCAACCACATGGCGGCACACCACGCCAACGCGTGGTGGTGGGACGTACTGGAGCGAGGGCGGGACTCGCCGCGGGCCGCATTCTTCGACATCCGGTGGGAGGACGACCCGGAGGGAAAAGTTGTCCTGCCTATCCTCGGCGCCCCGTTAGACGAGTGCATCGCCGCGCGGGAACTTCGCCTGCGTCTGGACCCGCAGCGCGGCATCGTGCTGGCGTATCACGGGACGCTCCTGCCCGTCCGCCCGGAGCACTGGCCCGACGTGCTGCGGCCGATCGTGCCCGACCTGGCCGCGTGTTTCGGCGCCGCCTCCCCCGCGGCGGGGGCGCTCGCTGATCCAGCAGAGGCGGGCGACCCTGCGGACGTTCGCTCGCGGCTCGCCGCGGCGCTTGCGGCCGAGCCGGGGGCCCGCGTCATTCTGTCGGCGGCTCTCGACGCCGCCCCGCCGGAGATGGTCCGCAGTGTGCTCGACCGGCAGGCGTATCGACCCGAGTTCTGGCGTACCGGGCTGGAGCGCCTGAACTACCGCCGGTTCTTCGACATCTCCGACCTCGTGACCGTCGCGACGGAGCGAGAAGGGGTCTTCGACCCCTCGCACGGCCTCGTGCGCTCGCTCATCGCCCGCGGCGTCGTCACCGGCCTGCGGGTCGATCACGTGGACGGCCTGGCCGATCCCGCGGGGTACCTCCGCCGCCTGCGTACCCTCGGCCAGACCGCGGACGGCGGCGTGGGACCGGTGTACACCATCGTCGAGAAGATCCTCGCGCGACACGAGTCGCTCCCCGGCTCCAGCGCGGAGGACAACATCGATCCGAATGCCTGGCCCGTCGAGGGCACCACCGGGTATGAGTACCTCAACGCCCTCTCGCACCTGCTCACCGACCCGCATGGCGTCGAGGTCATCGACGCCCACGCCCGCCGCACGCTGGGGATCCCCCACTCCTTCGCCGAAACCGTCTACCAGGCCAAGCGCGCGGTGATGCGCGATCTCTTCGCCTCCGAGATGGCCTCCCTCTCGGGCCAACTGGCCTCGCTCGCCGCGGGCCGCGGGGTGCAGATCAGCGCGGACGACCTCGCAGAGGCCCTCGCGGCCTTCACGGCCTCGATGCGTGTGTACCGCACGTACATCACCGACGCCGGCGTCTCCGCGGCGGACCGCGCCGAGATCGAGCACGCGCTGCAAGCCGCCCGCCGGCGCGACGGGATCTCGGCGGCTGCGCTGGACCTGCTGCGTGACCTCCTGCTGCCAGCCGATCCGCACCCGCCCGACGCCCTGGCGTTCATTACCCGCTGGCAGCAGCAGACCGGCGGGATAACCGCCAAGGGCGTCGAGGACACCGCGTTCTACCGGTACACCACGCTCGCGAGCCTGAACGAAGTCGGCGGCGACCCGAAGCCGCCGCCGGACCCGCTCGGCGCCTTTCACGACTTCTGCGCTGCCGTCGCGTCGCACCGGCCCCACACACTGAGTGCCACGTCGACGCACGACACAAAACGGTCGGAGGATGCGAGAGCGAGGCTGAATGTGCTCTCGGAAATCCCCGATCGCTGGACCGCCTGCGTGGACCGCTGGCGCGGATGGAACGCGCCGTTGAAGCGCTCCGAGGGCGTGCCCGTCGCGAGGGATGAACTGCTGATCTACCAATCCCTGGTGGCGATCTGGCCGTTGGAGGACGACCCCGATAACGATCTCGTGGCCCGATTGACCGCGACGATGATCAAGTCGGCCCGCGAAGCGAAAGTTGAGACGTCGTGGACGGCCCCGGATGAGGCGTACGAATCGGCCCTCGCCGAGTTCATCGCCGCGATCCTCGGCGGCCGCCGCGGCTCGCCCTTCCTGGCCGACTTCCTGCACCTGATGCGCACCGTCGCCCCGGCCGGGGCCATCAACTCGCTGTCGCAGTTGACTCTGAAGATCGCCTCCCCCGGCGTGCCGGATTTCTATCAGGGCACGGACCTGTGGGACTTCGCCCTCGTTGACCCCGACAACCGCCGCCCCGTGGGCTTCGCCCGGCGTGCCGCCCTGCTGGCTGACCTCGAGCAGCGCAACGCGAGGGAGCGGTCCGCCCTGTTGGATGACCTCGCCGAAAACTGGCGCGACGGCCGAATCAAACTCTACATGACCTGGCGAGGCCTGCACGCCCGCCGCGCCCGCCAGGATCTGCTCGCCTCCGGGGCCTACCTCCCGCTCGCGGCGTCCGGCCCGCGGGCGGCACACGCCGTCGCCTTCGCCCGCCGTGCGGGCTCCGACGCCGCAGGCTGGGCAATCGCGCTCGCAACGCGGCTGCCTGTCGCTTTACTCGACGAAGCGGCGCCCACTCGCATCCCGACCGGCCGCGGCTGGAAGGGCACAACCGTCCCGCTCCCCGCCGGCGCCCCGGCCGAGTGGGTGGACGCCTACACCGGCGAGCGCATCACCGCGGAGTCGGGCGTCCTGCCGCTCGACCGCGTCCTCGCCCGATTCCCCGCCGCCCTGCTCTTCCCCGCTCTGATCTGACGGGCGGCCCGCGTTACGCCGCCTCGCTCCAGCCCAGCCCGGCCCGGATCAGTTCCGCCGCCTCATTGGCGTCCAGCGACTCCGAGACGTGGAAGCCCTGGATGTACTCGCACCCGAGATTCAACAACTGCGCCAACTGCCCGCTGGTCTCGACGCCCTCGGCGACGACGCGGAGATTCAACTCCTGCGCCAGCGTCAGCACCGCGTGAACGACCGCAGCGAACTGGCGGTTCTCGCCCATGCTCGTGATGAACGAGCGGTCGATCTTCAGCACGTCGATCGGGAACTGGTGGAGGCAACTGAGCGAACTGAGGCCGGTCCCGAAATCGTCCAGGTGCAGTTGCACGCCCAGGGCCTTGAGATCGCGCAACACGGAGGACATCAGGTCCATCCGCTCCATCACCGCGCTCTCGGTGATCTCCAGGTTGAGCGCCGAGCCCGGCGTGCCGGTCTCCTCGAGGATGCGTGCGATCTCCGCGACAAGCCCCGGCTCGACGACCTGCCGCTTCGAGAGGTTCACGCTCACCGCCAGGTCCCGCCGCTGCGGCACCGCACGGCGCCACTCGTTGAGCTGGCGGCACGCCTCGCGCACGACCCAGTACCCCAGCGGCACGATCAGCCCTGTCTCCTCGAGCGCGCCGATGAAGTCCACCGGGTGCACGAGCCCGCGCTCCGGGTGCTGCCAGCGCAGCAGCGCCTCGAAGCCGATCACATCGCCCGAGCGCGTCGTGACGATCGGCTCGTAGACCAGGCGGAACTGCCCCTCCTCCATGCCGCGGCGGAGGTCGTTCTCGAGCTTGAGACGCGCCAGGGCCTCGGCGTGCAGCCGCTCGTCAAAGATCGCGTGACGGGCCTTGCCGGCGCTCTTGGCCCGGTACATGGCCGTGTCGGCGTCGCGCAGAATGTCCTCCGGCCGCTCGTACGGCTGCTCGACGACCGCGATGCCGATGCTCACGCTGACGGCCACGTCGTGCCCGCGCAGGTCGAAACTCTGACTGAGGCGCTGCTGGATGCGCTCGGCAACCACGACGGCATCCGACGCACGCTTGAGCCCATCGAGCAGCACGATGAACTCGTCCCCCCCGAGGCGGGCCGTCGTGTCCTCCGCGATGTGTACCACCGAGTCCAGGGTCCGCACCGCACTCGTCAATCGCTGGGCGATCGCCACCAGCAGCTCGTCGCCGGTGTCGTGCCCCAGCGAGTCGTTGATCAGCTTGAAGTTGTCCAGATCCAAGAACAGCACCGCGAAGCGGTACTGATCGTCGCGCTTGCGGCGCTCGATGCACGCCTGGAGCCGACGCATCAGGTATGCGCGGTTGGGCAGGCCCGTGAGCGCATCATGCAGCGCCATGTGCCGCAGCCGCTCCTCGGCCGCGCGCCGCTCGGCGACCTCCTGGCGCAGCGCGCTGGTCTGCTCCGCGGCCAGCCGCTCCAGTTCGCTCATGCGCATCGCCGCCTGCCGGCCCAGATTCCACTTCGTCGTGAGCCCCGCCGCGAGCAGGCTCACCTCCGCGTTGTCGAACGGCTTGCGCAGGAAGAGCAGCCGGTCCGAGTGGCCCAGCCGGCGCACCAGGTCCTCCGACGAGTAGTCGGAGTACGCCGAGCAGATGACCACCTGCACGTCCGGGTCCTCGCGCCACAGACGCTCGACCGTCTCCAGCCCGTCAATCCCCGGCCGCATCCGCATGTCCACGAAGGCCATCGCGTACGGCCGCCCGGCTTCGCGGGCCTCGCGCACCATCCGCACCCCCTCCTCGCCCTGCATCGCGCTGTCGATCTCGTACTCGATCGCCTCGGAAGCCTTTGCCGCGGCGCCCGCCGGCCCGCCCTCGCCGAAGAGCGCCGCCTCCGCCTCGGCGAGTTCCGCCGAGACGCGAGGCGCCAGGAGGATCTTGCGGAAGTCCTGGTGGATCGCCTCGTTGTCGTCGATCACGAGGATCCGCCGGTTCATCGGGCCCTGCGGCACGGTGGACGGCGCCGGCTCGCGGCGGTCCGGTCCGAAGGGCGACGGTTGCGGGGTGGGCGGCGCGCTCATGCAGCAGCCTCCACCATGTCCGGAACTTGCGCGCCTTCGGACGACGCAACCGACGTGACCGCGCGCGCCGCGCGGCCGGACGCGCCCTCAGGCGGCGACGACGGCGGCGCCTCCGCGGGTTTGGCCGGCAGTTCCAGCGTAAACAACGCCCCCCGGCCGGGGCCGTCGCTCCGCACCGTCAGCGAGCCCTGCAGTTCCTTCGCCGCCAGCGCCGACGTGTGCAGCCCGAAGCCGTGCCCCTTCTCCTTGGTCGTGAACCCGTGGGTGAAGATGCGCGTGAGATTCTCCGGCGCGATCCCTACCCCGTTGTCCTCCACCTCCACGCGAACGCCACCCTCGGGACGCGGCACGATGCGCAGGATCACCTCGCGGTCGCCCCGGATGTCGCGCACGGCATCCTTGGCGTTGGAGAGCAGGTTCACCAGGATCTGCAGGACCTTATGCTTGTCCGTGCTCACCTGTGTCCCCTCGCCGTACTCGCGGCGGAGCGTTACCAAGTGCCGCTTGAACGACTCGCCCACCATCCGCAGCGCATCCTCCGCCAGCTCCCGCACGTCCACCGTTTCGATCACTCCGGCGGACTTCGCGATCGACTGCTGGACGCTGATGATGTCCTTGATGTGGGCGATGTGGCTCGTGAGGTGGTCAATCTCGCGCAGCACCCGGTCCTGCTCTTCCGCTAAGGCCCGCCCCAGTTGCGCCAGGTAGCCGGGGATCATCTTGCCCTTCTCGTCGGCGGTCATGAACGTGCCAAGGTCCGCCTCGTGCTGCCCCAGCAGTTCCGCCAGTTTTGCCACCGCCGCCACGCGGCTGCGCCGCACCGTCTCCTCCACCACCGACGCCGACACGTTGACGCTGTTGAGCACGTTGCCGACGTTGTGCAGCACGCCTGTGGCGACCTCCGCCATCCCGGCCTGGCGGCTGGTCTGCACAAGTTTCTTGTTGAGCTGCTCCCGCTCCAACTCCGCCTGCTTGCGGTCGGAGATGTCCGTGCCGATGCACACGTAGCCCGCCGCGCGTCCCTGCGCGTCGCGGATCGATGACCCCGAGAGACTGATCGGCACCTTCCGGCCGTCCTTGGCGAAGTACGTCACCTCGTGGTCCCGCTTGCTCCCCGTCCCCAGCAGTTCCTCGAGCACCTCCGCCGTCAGCAACTTGCCGTCGGCGGCGCAGAACAGGCTCGCGGTGCGTCCCACCAGTTCCGCTTCGGTGTACCCCAGCAGGTCGATCGTCGCCTGGTTGACCGTCTTGATCCGAGCGTCCTTGTCCACGACGATCAGCGTGTCCGCCATCGACTGCACCACGTCGTTGATGAACGTGGTCTTCGCCGAAAGCGTCGCCAGCCGCTGCGTCATCTGCGCCAGGCGCAGCGCCAGGTCGTTGACGCCCCGCGCAAGCGCCACGAGTTCCGCCGATCCTCGCAGCGGCACGCGGATCGCCTCAGCGCCCCCTTTGCTCATCGCCCCGATCGCCCGCCGAATGTGGATCAGCGGCGTCACGATCCGCCCCGCCCCGGCGTATGTCGCCCCGCC
>CALAFV010000263.1 GCA_937891445.1 uncultured Phycisphaerales bacterium
CGAAGCCACGATCGGCAAGGGCGCCTCAGCCAAGGAAGCGCCGCAGCCCGCCGCACCGGTCGCGCCGCACTCCGCGCCGCCTCCCACACCTCCGCCCACCGCCGACTCACAACCTTCCGACGCGGCGCCCACTCAACCCCCCGCAGCGCACCTGAAGGCACAGGATCGCGCGACGACGCGCGACACCATCCTCAAGGCCGTCGCCCACTACGGCGAACTCAGGGCCCTCTCCCCCGCCGTCGCCCACGTGCTGAAACTCACGGCCGACCCGCACTGCTCGATCGAGGGCATCGCCAAGGCCGTCAGCCAGGATCAGGCGATGGCCGTGAAGATCCTCAAGGTCGCCAACTCCGCCGCCTTCACCCGCGGCGAGCCCGTCGACTCCGTTCACCGCGCCGTCGTCCGCATCGGCCTCCAGCGCATCCGCCAGACCGTCGTCAGCCTCGCCGTCGTCGATCGCTTCGCCGCGGCGGCCATCGCCGAGGGCGTCAGCGCCGCCCAGTTCTGGGAGCACGGCATCGGCGTCGGCGTCACCTCGGCCCTCATCGCCTACGCCTCCGGCGACGAGGACGCCGAGATCGCCTTCACCTGCGGCCTCCTCCACGACGTCGGCCAGATCGTCCTCGCCGAGATTCTCGGCGACACGTACACCAACATCATCCGCGCCGCGCGCACCGAGCAGGCCCCCCTCGAAGCCATCGAATCCCGCGTCCTTGGCATCACGCACGCCGAGGTCGGCGGGCGGCTCCTCGAGGGCTGGCGTTTCCCCGGTCACATCACCGGCCCGGTCACGCACCACCACGCCCCCAACGACGGCTCGCTCGCCGCGATCCCCGCGGCCGTGCGCCGCCCCGCCGCGCGTCTGGCCCTGGCCGACACGCTTGCCCACGCCATGCTCCTGGGCACCAGCGGCAACGACACGATCTACCCCATCGCCGAGTGGCTCCGCCTCCTCGGCCTCCAGGCCGACGCACTCGCGCCGATCGCTCCCGCCGCCGCCCAGCAGACCGACGACATGAAGTTCGCTCTTCTGGCCAGCGCCAACGCCGGCGTCTGGCCCCGCTACGTCGAGCAACTCGCGGCGAACATCGAGGCCTGGCCCCGGTTCATACCGCTGGGAGCCGACCCGGCCTTCGACCCGCTGGCGCTGCTCTGCGAACACCTCAGCGCCATCTGCAAGGAAGCCGCGCCGAAGATCGCCGTCCTGCGCTCCCCCTCCCGCGCCTCATCCCAGCAACTCACCCCCGCCCTCGCGGCCGTCGGCCCGGCCCCCGTCATCACCGTCGGCGCGGCCCCACCCTCCACCCTCCCCGACACGCTGCGTGCCGGTCCGGCCCACCACCTCCGCGAACCCTTCACTGTCGGCGCCTTGGTCACCGCCGCCGAAGCCCTCACCCAGCGCCCCGCCGCCGCGGCCTAACCCCAACACGATCACCAACCGCGCTCCCACGACGAGCCGCGAACGAAGTGAGCGGGCTGCGGGTCCGGCCCCACAACCCGCTCACTCTGTTCCCCTCGAGTCCTCAGTCCTCAGTCCTCCACCCCCACCCTCTCAACCGTGAACGTCGGCACCGCGTTCCCCGGCCTGAACGTCGCCTTCTGAGACTTCACGCCGTTGCGCTCCACCGGCTCCGTCGGCGCCGTCAGCGGCTCGCGGTATCTCAGCCGCACGACGCCGATCTCATCCACGCCCAGCGCTCCCGCGTGCAGCGCCGCCGTGGGGATGGAGTTCCCGACGCAGTACCGCCCATCGGCGTAGAAGATCTGCCCGACCCGCTGATCCCGCTCGGTCGGCTGGAGGATCAGCAGGACCGTGTCGCCCACCGCGGGTGACGCCGGCGGCTTGGCCACCGCCCCCATCCGCTGCGCCGCGATCCTGATCCGCTGCTCGTCGCTGACCTGCGGCGTCTCGCCCGCGGGCGTCGGGTCAAGACGCAGCCAGATCACGTCTCCCAGCGCCGGAGCATCCCACGCGAAGACCGTGACGCCATCCTCCCCGCGCCGAACCGTCGCGGTGTACTCAAACCGCTTGCCGTCCTCGCGCTGCGCCGGATCCGGGCTGCCATCGAGGATCACCTTCACCAGCGCGTGCCCCCGCTCCTGCACGGCGCTGATGCGCACCAGCCCCGGCGGCAGCGGCGACGGCCGCCTGCCCATGATGTCGTGCCCCACGATCACCCCCGTCACCTCGCCGCCGTCCAGTTGCGGATCAAGCGCGATGTACGTCGGCTCCGGCCGCCGCGAGATGTGCTGGTTCGTCACCCGCCACACCCCCCCGCGCAGCGACTCCAACAGCGCGGCCCCCTCGGCCGTCCCCGGCTCCTCCTCGGCGAGCACGAGCGTCGCCGCCCCGCCCCGCGACCCGATGCGCACATCCCCGCGCAGCGTCGGGCGTGGATCCACGCCCGCCAGGCGCAGGTTCAGCATCTGCTGGAGCAGCGAGCGGTCCTGCCGGCTCCCGTCCGTGTACCCCGTGGCCTTCAGCGTGATCGCGCCGCCCCCCGCCGTGCCGGCCAGGCGCGCCCCGCCCCGGTGCGGAAGCGACCACAACTGCCCCTCCGCCGAGCCGTCGGCGCCCACGCGCAGTTCGAGCGTCACCGGCCACAGTTCCGTCTTGTCGCTGCGCACGACTTCCACCGTCCCCACGAACCGCCGCACCGTTCGCAGGTCCTCGCTGAGGAACTTCGCGATCGCCGCCCGCTCCGCCTCGACCTGCTCGACGGTCAACATCTGCTCGACGGCGAGTTTGACCGAGCCGTGCCCGACGAAGTCGTGCCGCTGGCTGGGCCGCCACAGCCCGTCGAAGCCGCCGCCCTTCTCGACCTGCACCCGCCACTGCTCTCCCCAGGGCGTGTTGATGTACAGCGCCCCGCGCCCGAGCACCAGCCCGACCGCCCCCTGCGCCTGCTGGTCGCGCCGCGTGCCGACGGTCAGGTTCGCCGTGTATATCAACTCGCCTGTCCGCTCGATCGTGACCATTACCGGCTCTGGCGCACCGCCGGCGATCGACGTCTTCTCGCCGCGCAG
>CALAFV010000264.1 GCA_937891445.1 uncultured Phycisphaerales bacterium
CCTGTCGATCGACCCCCTGTACTACGTTGACAAGCCGCTGATCCACGTGAACTACCTGCCGCTTCGGGAGGCGCTGATCGAGCGCGGCGTGCTGGAGTTCCCGCCCGCGCTGACGGCCTCGCTCCCGCCGCAGCAGGCGGCGCGGCTCGTCGAACTCAACGCCCGCTTCGCGACGGCGGAGCAGCGCGAGTGGTGGAAGCGGATCGGGCGGCTGCCCCCGCTGGTGATCGACACGCACATCGACAGCCTCGAGCAGCGGCACGGCTTCGAGGACTCGTTCCGGCGCGGCTTCCGGGACGTCCGCGAGGGGATGTCGCTCCTTGTGCACGGGTGGCGCAACCTGGCGATGGTCGCCCCGGAGTCGGCCGACCAGCCGTGGCGGCACCTGGCGACCCTGCCGCCGGATTCGCCCGCGGGCGCGGCGCTGGCCGACCTGGCCGCGGCGTGGCGTGCGGCCGACGCGGCGAGGGTCAACGCGGCGGTGCGGACGCTGGCGGCGGAACTGCCGAAGATCAACGCCGAGCGGTACCCCCCCGGCGGCGCGATGGGCCGGCGCGGGCTTGAACTGGCGTACAACACCGTCAAGCCCTTTGAGTGGGGGTACTGGCTCTATTGCCTGTCGCTGGTCACGCTCCTGCTGGCCTTCGGCACGGGGCGGCGGTGGCTGCGAGCGACGGGGACGGCGCTGCTGATCGGCGCGGTGCTCATGCACGCGGGCGGCTTCGCCGCGCGGTGCGTGCTCGCCGAGCGGTTCGCGATCCAGAATCAGTTCGAGTCGATGACCGGGCTGAGCCTCTTCGCGACGCTCGTGGGGCTGGGGATCATGCTCGCGCGGCGGCAGTACCTCTTCGGGGCCGCGGCGGCGGGCGTGGGGTTCATGATCCTGATCACCGCGACGCAGGCGGGGATCCCCGGCGTGAGCATCGAGCGCGAGGCGGCGATCCTCAACACCTCCGTGCTGCTGAAGTACCACGTGACGACGGTGCTGGTCTCCTACGGGCTGATCGCGCTGGGCTTCATCATCAGCCTGTTCTACCTCGGGACGTACTACGGGGCGCGGCTGCGCGGGGCCGGCGCTGCGCCGGCGGGCGCCGGCGAGGCGGAATCAGGAATGCTCGACGTCTCGGCGACGGCGCTGGGGCTCGACGAGAATGCGCCCAAGGGCGTGCAGCGCGTGCTGGCGGACCTGGACTCGGCGACGATGATCGTGCTCCAACTCGCCTTCTGGACGCTGGGCGTCGGGATCCTGCTGGGCGCGTGGTGGGCGGACCACTCCTGGGGCCGCTGGTGGGCGTTCGACCCCAAGGAAACCTGGGCGCTGATCACGTGGATCGTGTACCTGATCGTGATGCACCTGCGCTTCGCCACCGACCGCAACCGCGCGCTGATCACGGCGTGGCTGAGCATCGTCGGCTTCGGCGTGATGCTCTTCACGTACTTCGGCGTGAACCTGCTGCTCCCGGGGTTGCATGCGTACGCGTAAGGAAGAGGGAAAGAGGAAGCGGGAAACAGGAAGCAGCGGGAAGCGAGCGGCGGGAAGCGCGGAGCAGGTCCGCGTGCTCGCGCCGGCCCGCGACCGTGCGCCTGCGGCTCCCGCCTCCTCCTCTCGCCGACTGACCCGCAACGACCTTTCGCTCGGCCCTGCGGAGTTGGCGCAGTTTCTCATCGGCCGGCGGCTGGTCCGCGTGCTCCCCTCCGGTGAGCGGCTCAGCGGCCTCATCGTCGAGACCGAGGCGTACCTCGGCGTACCCGACCGTGCGGCGCACTCCTACGGCGGCCGCCGCACGCCCCGGACCGAGCCGATGTTCGGCCCGCCCGGCACCGCGTACGTCTACTTCACCTACGGCATGCACCACTGCATGAACGTCGCCGCGGCCCCGGAAGGCGACCCGGTCGCGGTGCTGCTGCGGGCGCTGGAGCCGCAGGAGGGGCTGGAGACGATGGCCCGCCACCGCGCCGGCAAGCCCGGGAAGGGCGGCCGAGCGCCGGCCATGCGCCCCGAGGATCTCTGCTCCGGACCCGGAAAACTCTGCCAGGCCCTGGCGGTGGATCGATCTTTCTCGGGCGTCGATCTGACCACGAGCCCGGACCTCTTCCTTGAGGAAGGCGCCGGGCCGACGCCGCCGGAGCGCTTGGTGAACACCCCGCGGATCGGCGTGGCGTACGCGGGGGAGTGGGCGGCGATGCCGCTGCGGTGGTATCTGGAGGGGTCGCCGCACGTCAGCCGGCCGTAGGCCGGAGCCCGGAACCGGCAGGTCCAAGGGGCCTCGGTTTCTCCACTTTCACGTTTCCCGGGACCCGCCGGCACTTTGCGGCGTATGAATCCGGGCTAAAGTAGGGTTCACGGGGCGACCCCAGGGCGATCCCGTCCGCCGGTCGCCGCAACGTTCCAAGGAGTTGAGCGACGTGAGCAAGCAGATCCAGGTCGATTGGGACGCCGTCCGCCTGCGGGCCCGTCAGTTCCCGCAGGAGGCGTACCAGTTTGTGCGTGAAGGCCTGGCGCACACCGTCAAGATGGTCCACGGGAAACTCCCCGACACCCCCATCGATCCGTCCGATGAGAGCCGCCACGTCTCCGGGCAGCAGCTCTGCATGGGCCTGAAGGATCTGGCGGTGCTGAAGTACGGCTTGCTCGCCCGCACGGTGCTCAACCACTGGGGCATCCGCAGCACGGCGGACTTCGGGACCCTGGTGTACTCCCTGATCGACCGGGGGGAACTGCGCTCCAGTTCGCGCGACAGCATCGAGGACTTCAAGGACGTCTTCGACTTCGCCGACGCGTTCCCGACGGCCATCACCTCGTCCTGACGACGGCCGCCGCCGGCCCTGACCCGGCGCGCGGACCCGCTTTCGGGTACCCTGCCGCTTATGCAGCAGCCCGCGCCGCCGGCCCAGCCCGCTGATCCGCCTGGGCCGCCGCCACCGCCTGATTCGCTCCCGCCGGTGCTCCAGCCCCCCGCGCGGCCGACGCCGGAGTGGGCCCGTGTGCACCTGTTCCAGATCCAGTGGGTCCGCGACCTGACGGTCATCGCGCTGATCGTCGGCATCGTCTACCTCGGCTACCGGCTGAGCATCGTCACGGTGCCGATCCTGCTGGCGCTGCTGCTGGCGTACCTGTTCGAGCCGCTGATCCGGACGATCACGCGGACGGGGCACATCTCGCGGCAGTTCGCCGCGGCGTCGATCATCGTGGCCGCGGGGGGGCTGATCGTGGCGCCGACGATCGTCGGGGTGGGCTTCGCGGCGGTGCAGGGGGCCCAGTACGCGTCGGGCCTGGCGCGAGAGATCGGGCGGCTGCGGGCATCGCTGGATGACCCGCAGAACGACGCCAAGCGGCAGGCCGTGCCCGAGGGGGCGTGGCGGCGGATCCGCGACGCCATCGTCGAACTGGAGACGCCCGAGGAACTGCTGGCGTGGGAGCCCCCGAAAACGAACGTGCCGATCGTCTACCCCCCACCGCCGCCGATGCCGCCGCGGCCAGCGCCGCCGGAGCCGGACGAACTCGCGGGGCTGATCCGCTTCGTTGCGGGGTGGATCGAGACCAACGCGGCAGACCTGGCCAAGCGAGCCCTGGGCACGGGGGCTTCGGCCGTCGGCGCAGCGGTCAGCACGATCGCCAACATCGGCGTGCTGATCTTCACCGGCGTGCTGACCGCGTTCTTTTTCTTCTTCTTCTCGACGGGGTGGGGACAGGTGCTGAAGTTCTGGGAAGGGTTGGTTCCCGAACGCAAGAAGGGTCTGGTGCTCGATCTGGTCCGGAAGATGGACCGCGTCATCGCGGGCTTCGTGCGCGGGCGGCTGACGATCGTCGGCATCCTGATCATCTACGGGACGCTCTCGTACTGGCTCATCGGCGTGCCGGTGCCGCTGATCGTCGGGCCGATCTACGGGCTGTTCTTCCTGGTGCCGTATTTGGCGGGCGTGGCCGTGCCGGTGGCGATGCTGCTGATGTGGCTCGAGCCGGTCAGCGTCGGGTGGCAAACGCAGTGGTGGTGGGTGCTGCTGGCGCCGATCGCCGTGCACCTGGGGGCGCAGTTGCTGGACGACTGGATCCTCAGCCCGATCATCCAGGGCAAGAGCACGGACATGGACACGCCGACGATCCTGTTCGCGTCGATCGCGGGCGGGGCGCTGGCGGGCGTGTACGGGTTGCTGCTGGCAATCCCGGCGGCGGCGTGCGTGAAGATCCTGATCAAGGAACTGGTCTGGCCGCGGGTGCAGGCGTACCTGGAGGGAAGAGCGCCCGACATTCTGCCGATCGAAGGGCGGCGGACCCCGTAACCTGCGGCTCATTTCTCGGACGTCCCGGAGCCGGCATATCCGCACCCGCCGTCGCCTCGCCGGAGTCGCTCACGCTGGTCGCCGGCGGTCAATGGAGTATCGTTGGGTGGCAAAACCACCCCATCCGGAGGCAGAACGTTGTGGCGCACGTTGCTTTTTTGTGCGGGCATCATTGGTGCGCTGCAGGGCGCAGCGTTCGGGCAGGCGATTGGCGTTCAGAACCTCGTCCTTTATGACATTGATCTGACGACGGGACAGGCCAGCAACCCACGGCCGATCAGGGGCCTGGGCACGGAGACGCAGATCGCGGGCATCGAGTGCGGCCCGCACGGCGAGCTGGTGGCGCTGACGACGCTGGTGGGGCCGCGCGGCAACTGTCTGTACCGGCTGCTCCCGCGGGTCGGGCTGGCCGTGTACGTCGAAGACTCCGGGCTGTCGAACGTCTACGAGGGGGGACTGGCGCGCGACCCGCTGAGCGGCCTGGTGTACGGCGTGCAGGAGGTCACGGCCAACGGCCGCGTCGTCAACCTGGTGCGATTCGAACTGGAGTCGTACACGGCGACGATCGTGGGACCGATCACGGCGCCGCCGACCCTGCCGCTGGTGGGGGCCAAGTTCGCATCACTTGCGGCGGCCGATTATTCAGGGTTGTCGTTCGATGCGACCGGAGCCCTGTGGGCGCTCGACACACGCAACCGGCTGCTGGTCCGGCTCGATCAGCACACGGGAACGATCCTGGAGGCTCGCCCCTCGCCGATCACCGGCACGAAGGCGGGGATGGCGCTGAACCCCGACGACGGGTACATCTACGTGCTCGACGGGGACTCGGTGGGCCAGGACATGCTCTGGCGGCTCAAGCCGGAGACGGGAGAGTTCCGCCTCATCGGCCCGACGGGGCTGGAGGGCGGGTTCGAGGGGCTGGCGATCTTCCCGGCCCCCAGCCCGGTCGGCAGAGCGAAGGCGCCGGGGAACGTGCGGAACTTCGCGAACTTCGACAGCCGCAACACGGGGGAACTGCAGAACGCGATCGGGGCGTACTCGATCGGCCCGGTGGAGGGGCACACGGGAACGTGGTTCCGGACGCACCCCGGCAGCCACGGCGTGGGGTACTGCCAGTTGCTCTCCATCGCGCCGGACGGGCTGACGGGGACGGAGCCGCTTCCTGACGGGACGTTCCTGTTCCGGTTCTTCTACCACCTCGCGGCGGCAAACGGGGAGGAGCCGCTGTTCCAGCTCCGCAGCGACGACGGGGGCTTCGGGCTCGAGGCGAGACTCGACGGCGAGGGCGTGGTGCGGTTCTATGACCTCCACGACTCCGTGCGGGGCATCACCACGCCGCTGTCGCCCGACACGGAGTACATCGTGGCGATGCGCGGCACGCCGACGGGGGGTCACTTGGCGCCGTTCTCCTGGCGGATCTACGACGCCGCGACACTGGAGCCGGTTGACGAGGGTTCGGGAACGGGCGAACTGGGCGAAACGGCGTTCACCGGCCTGCGCCTGGGCAAGACCTCCAACCGCAACGACAACCCGGTCGATTACTTCTTCCGCGGGATCGTCATCGCCGACGGGCCCGAGTTGTTCTACGCGCCGGTGTACGAGTTCGGGATCAAGGTGCCGGTCGCGGACGGCACGTATGACGCGTTCGCGGGCAACGCCCCGAAGTACCAGGCGCTCGACGAACTGCCGATGGTGGACTCTGATTACGTCCTCTCGACGCTGGTGCCGGGGGAGGCGATGACGGTGCGCCTCCAGAGCAACGCCGAAGCGGGCATCAACGCGTCGGCGATCTACGCCGTGCGGCCGATCATCTGGGCCAGGCGGCAGGGGCCGCTGGACGGGGCGATCCGCACCCGCGTGCGCTCCCGCCACGTGGACAGCGACAACGTGATGGCGGGGCGCGTGCCGATCTTCAACGAGGTGTTCAGCCAACTCGTGGTGGTGGACCCGGCGACGCTCCAACCCTGGCGCCCCGAGGCGCTGGATTACGTGGAGATCGGCGCGGTGGAAGCGAGCGACATCCCCGCCAGCCGGTTCCTCGCGGC
>CALAFV010000265.1 GCA_937891445.1 uncultured Phycisphaerales bacterium
GAGCCGGTCCCGATATCGAGCAGCGTGATCGGCCTGCCTCGCGGCCAGCGCTTGGACCACCTGTTCAGGTGCCACAACAAGGCCCGCCGCCCACCAAGCGCCAAGTTCACGCCGCGGATGAACCGCAGCGACCGCGCCAGTTCGCCCCGCTCGGCGCTTGGATCGTCCATGAGTTCGGGCTGGACCAGGCGCTGCACGCGCCGATGCTACAGCCTCCCGGCCCCGCAAAGGGCCTTTTCCGCATGAGGAAACCCGGGCGGTCCCGAGAGGGACGCGGCTTAAGCCGGCTTCATAGACTTCCCCATGGCAGGCCCCGGTCAGTCCAACGGAACCAGCGAAGCCGCCGCACGCCCGCAGCGGGTCACGATCCAGACGCTGTACCAGATGGCCGCGGCGGGGACGCCGTTCGCGTGCCTCACCTGCTACGACGCGACGACGGCCCGCTGGCTCGAGCGCGGCGGCGTGCCGGTGCTGCTGGTGGGGGACACGGCCGCCGAGGTCATCCTCGGCTTCGAGCGCACCATCGACATGCCGCTGGAGGTCCTGCTGGCCCTCACCGCGGCGGTGCGGCGGGGAGCCCCAACCCGGCTGGTGATGGGCGACATGCCCTTCCTCTCCTACACGACGGATGATGCGGAGGGGATCCGCAACGCGGGCCGCTTCCTCACCGAAGGCATGGCCGACATCGTCAAGGTGGAGGCCGACCAGACGCTCGCGCCCCTGGTCCGCAAGATGGTGCGGGCCGGAATCCCAATCTGCGGCCACGTGGGGAGCCTCCCCCAGCGGGCGGCCCTCTCCGGCGGGTACTCCTCGGCGGGCAGGACCGCGGCTGAGGCCGAACGGATCGTCGAGGACGCCGTGGCCCTCGAGGACGCGGGGTGCAGCCTGCTGCTGGTGGAGGCGGTGCCGCCGGAGGTCACCGACGCGATCATGGCCCGCACTAGGGTGCCGCTGATCGGCATCGGCGCCGGGCCGGCGTGCCACGGGCAGGTGCTCGTGCTCCAGGACCTGCTGGGCCTATCGGACCGACCTCCGAGGTTCGCAGAACCAGCGGATGAACTTGGCCGTAAGGTGGCATTGGCCGGCGCCGAGTGGGTGCGCCGGGTGGCGGCACGCCAGGTGGGGGGGCAGGGGTACCGGATGAAGCCCGGCGAGGCGGGCAAGTTCAGCCGATCGGCGGGGCTCTCCGATACCAAGACCAGGACGGTCGAGCAGACGGAGTAAGGGACACTCGCGGGCGACGGACACGGAGGAGATCGAAAGCCCGCCCGGATCGGACCCCATAACACATCGGATCAGTTCCCGGCCCCCGGCGGGTCTGAAGCGAATCACGGGGCGTGCGGCCCCGCCGAGCCGGTATCACGCGACAGGCGCTTGGATACAAAGGAGTTTTCATGCGTCGCTTCACCGCGTATGGACCCGCGTTTGTCGTCCTCGTGACGACCCTCGTCACGCTCTTCGCGGCCCCCGCGGCCGTGCGGCATATCGGCTACGCCAACAGCGAGACGCAGATCCGCCTGGCGCGCCTGTCGCTGGAGAACGACGACATCCTCGAGCGCATCAACGCCGCCACGCGGAACATCGCCGTCGCGGTGGAGCCGTCGGTCGTGCACATCGCGATCGAGGCCTCCGACATGCGCGGCCGCGGCAGCGGCGTGCGGCTCTCGCAGGGCTCCGGATGGGTCTTCGACACCCAGGGCCACATCGTGACCAACGCCCACGTCGTGCGGGACGCGCCGCGGATCGTCGTGCAGTTCCACGACGGCCGCCAGTTGCCCGCGTCGATCGTCGGCGTGGACCCGTCCACGGACATCGCCGTGCTGCGCGTCAACACCAATGAGGGGCTCTTCGCGGCCGAGCGGGCGACGGGCGTCGAGGTGCGCCAGGGCGACCGCGTGTACGCCTTCGGCTCGCCCTTCGGGTTCAAGTTCTCGATGAGCGAGGGGATCGTCTCCGGTCTCGGGCGCGACCCCCGGGCCGTGATCAACACCCCCGGCGGCGGGTACACCAACTTCATTCAGACCGACGCCGCGGTGAACCCCGGCAACTCCGGCGGCCCGCTGGTGGACATCAGGGGCCGCGTCGTCGGGATGAACGTCGCCATCGCCACCGCCGGCAGCACCCGCGACGGCGAGGGGCAGAACTCCGGCATCAGTTTCGCCATCCCGCTGGAGACGATCGAGCACGTCGTGAGCCAACTGATCACCAACGGCGCGGTCGCCCGCGGGTTCATGGGCATCGAGATGCCCGGCCCCGGCTTTGTCGGCGGTCGCGACGACCCCGACGCGGCGGAACTCGCCAACCGCGAACTGATGGAGCGGGCCGGGTACACCGGGCGCGGCGTGTACGTCACCCGCGTCATCGAGGACGGCCCCGCCGCCCGCGCCGGGATGCGCAGCGGCGACATCATCACGCAGTTCGCCGGGCGCGATGTCGCGACCATCACCGGCCTGCGCTCCGCCATCACCGTCAACCCCCCCGGTCAGCGCACCAGCGTCCGCGTGTGGCGCTCCGGGCGCACGCTGGACCTCTCGGTCGTGCTGGCCGACCTGGCCCGCAACGAGCCGGGGATCCGCAATGCCGACGAGGCCTTCGCGCACTTCGGGCTCCGCTGGGAGCCGCGCGACAAGGGCGTCGCGGTCACGGACGTGGATCCGCAGTCCGACGCCGCCGCGGCGGGCTTCCGCCCCGGGCAGGTCATCATCCGCGTCGGCGACCGCGAGGTGGCCGGCGCCCGCGACTTCCTGGCGAATCTCGCCAGCAGCGGCTTTATCAACGGGCGCGAGTTGCGGGTGACCGTGGTGGACCCCGACGGCAAGCAGCGCGAGGTCCCGCTGCGGTACGTGCCCTGAGTTCGGGCGCCGCGGAGACACACAAATCGATCAAGCCCCCGGCCGTGAGCCGGGGGCTTGTGTTTTTCAGGAACCGACGTAGTGGGGGGGGGAGGGCGGCTCAGCCCTGCATGGCGGAGCACGCGCCGGCGTTCTTGCCGCACGGGCAGCACCCGCCGACGGGCAGCGAGCGGTCGCCCGAGGACGAACTCTTGGCGGCGAAGGTCGAGTGGCGGCGCGAGAAGGTGCGCCCCAGGCCCTTGGGGTCTTCCACGGGCTTGTCGGCGTCCGCGATGGGGCGGAGCAGTTCGATCACTTCGCCGTCGGTCTCGCACACATACTCGTACAGGGGCATGGCGTCGTTCCTCGCCGCGGCGGCCCGCCGCGTGGGGGCCGCGGCTCATATGCTCGCGGCGTCCGGGGCGGTGGTCAACCGCCCGACAGGACGGATCGGCGAAGGAGACAGACGTCATGAGGATCGACTTCTCGGGGCGGCACGTCGTGGTCACCGGCGGGACGGGGGCGCTGGGGTCGGCGGTGGTCCGCATGCTGGTGGAAGCGGGGGCGACGTGCAGCGTGCCGAGCCTGAGCCAGGCCGAGGTGGACCGGTCGGGCCTTGCGGCCGATCCGCGGGTGCACATCGCGGTGGGAATGGACCTGACCGACGAGGCGGCCGTGGAGCGGTTCTACGGTGAGGCCGCGGAGCGGGCGGGGACTGCGGGCCTGTGGGCGTCGGTGCAGGTCGCGGGCGGGTTCGCGATGGGGCCGATCGAGCAGGTGAGCGGGGAGCAGTTTCTGGACCAGGTGCGGATGAACGCGCTGACGTGCTTCCTCTGCTGCCGCGAGGCCGTGAAGCGGATGGGGACCGGGGGCGGCCGCATCGTGAACGTCGCCGCTCGCCCGGCGCTGGAGCCTCGCCTCGGCGCCGGGATGGTGGCCTACACCGCGAGCAAGGCCGCCGTCGCGGCGATCACACAGGCGCTGGCGGAGGAGGTCGTCGTCCGCGGCATCCTCGTCAACGCCGTCGTGCCGTCGATCATGGACACGCCTGCCAACCGCAAGGCGATGCCCGACGCCTACCACGCGAAGTGGGCGAAGGTCGAGGATGTGGCCGCGACGGTCTGCTTCCTGGCCTCCCCGCAGAACACGGTCACCCGGGGCGGGCTCGTGCCGGTGTACGGCGTGAGTTGATGCTCCGCCGCGTCCGCGTCTTCAGGCGCTGCGCACCTCGTTGGGCAGTTCCGATGTGTCCTCCGGGCTAGGCGGGAAGTGCTCGGCCAGGATCTCGCCGGCCTTGCGCACCCCCTCGGCCAGCGCCTCGGGGCCGCGGCCGTTGCGGAAGCCGATGGCGATCTCCTCGGCCAGCGGTTTCCACGCGTCGTCGGGAATCTTGGCCGCCACGGCGTCGTCGGGGCAGACCCATACGAGGTGCTCGAAGAGCGACACGTAAATGAGGATCGCGGCGCGATCGGCCGTGGAGCCGACCCGCAGGTTCACGAACGTCACCGTACCCGAGCGACGGACCTCCTCCTCCATCTCCGACCGCATGATCAGCGGCCGCGCCAGCGCGGGGAAGCGCGTCGCCAAGGCCGCGCCGGCGGCGAACCAGAACGCGAACAGCGCGAGCACCGCGACGAGGTTCATCGTCGGTTCGATCCCGCTCGACCAGTCTCGCGTCGAGGGGACGAGGCGCTGGAAGGCGAGCCAGGCCACGGTCACGGCGATCAGCGCCAGGATCACGCCGAAGATGTCCTCGGCGCGGTCATACCGGCCGGAGCGCGGCGCGACCGCGACGACGATCTCCGCGTGCGTGCGGCTTTCGGCGTCGGCGACGGCGGCCTCGATGGCGTCGCGCTGCATCTCGGTGAAGTCGCGGAGCGTATTGGGCATGTGCTGCTCCCGGCATCGGCGTTGAGGGACATCAGGACAGCAGGCAGGCCGCACGCGGCGGAGCGTGCGGCGGCTCAACGCTCGCTCACCACGAACCCGTGGCCCCGCCGCGGCCCGAGAATCCCCCGCCGAACGACCCTCCCGCTCGTCCCCCTCCGAATCCGCTGCCGCCTCCCCCGCCGCCTCCGAAGAAACCGCCGCTCCCCCCGGCGCTGCTGCTGCCGCCACCGAAGAGTCCGCCGCGGCCCATCGTGTGGCCGAGCAGTCCGCCCAGGAGCATGCCGGGCAGGAACCCGCCGCCGGAGCGCCGCCGCCCGCGGTAGGCGTACGGCCCGGGCTCAACGGTCCGGTCGTACCCGCCGCCGAAGCCGCGTCCAAGCCGCGTGATCAGCAGGACTAGCAGGAGGATCGGGATCCCGGCGCAGATCAGCAGGCCGATCAACGATGAGCCCAGTCCGCGGTCCACGCCGGGGAACGGGGAGCGGCGCGCGGGCACAGCGCCGGTCGGCGTCGCCGGCGTCGGCGCGGTGCCTGTCGCGGCGGCGGGGGCGCTCCCACCGCGCGGCCCGGCCCGGACCATCTGCGCCAGCGCCTCCACACCCTCGCGGATGCCGCCGGAGTAATCCCCGGCCCTGAAGCGCGGCACAATGATCCGCTGCATGATGCGGTCCGCCTCCGCGTCGCGCTCGCGCGAGTAGCCGGCGCCCAGTTCGATGCGTGCCTTGCGGTCGTTGATGGAGACCAGCAGCAGCACGCCAAAAGGCGCATCGCGGTCGCCGACGCCGTATTCGTCGTACAGGTTGTGGGCGTACCGCTCGACCGACCACCCGCGGGCGCCATAGTCGGCGAAGGACGTGAGCGTAACGACAATGATCGGCACGCCGTGCTCCGCCTCGACCGCCGCGGCGACCTGGCGGATGACCTGCTCATCGGCGTCGGTGATGACGTCGGCCGCGTCCGCGATGTATGCGCCCTGAGCCGGCCGCGTCGGGTAGGAGACCTGCGCCGCGGCGTTGCCAGCCGGAAGGATCAGCGACAGCAGCGCAACGACAAGGCCGAGCGCAAGGTCCGCCGCGGGCGGGGAGCAAAGCCGCGAGAACCAGGGCGAGATCGAAGCAGCGGCGGATGCGTGCGCCATCGGCCTTCCTCCTGATGTTCACTGCGGCTGAGTCTGTCTGCCTGCGTCCCTCCGCGACCTGCTTCCTCTGCGACGAGCGAGTTTCCCTGCGATCGCCGTCTACCCCGCGATCACCCGATCCGTCGGCGCCAGCGTGGCGTTGACCGCCCGCAGGTACTTCTCGTACCCGGCACGCCCCATCAGCCCGAACGTCGCCTGCTTGCCCAGTTCCACCGCGGGCTGGTCGTACGTGTTGATGTTCAGCATCAGCCCCGCGTACGCCGTCACGACCTCCCACAGGTAGATGAACTGCCCGACGTGGTACGCATCAATCTTCGGGAACGTGATCGTGAAGTTCGGCCGCTGGCTCTCGACCAGCGCGAACTCCGTCGCCCGCTTCTCGGCGTTGAGCAGCGCTCCAAGGCTCGACCCCTCGAGATACTTGATCGCCTCGACGCCCAGCCCCGTCGGGATCGGCACATCGTCGGCGCCGAAGTCCTTGACCTCCAGGAAGCAGAAGACCTTGTCGTTCGGCCCCTCGCGGTACAACTGCACCTGCGAGTGCTGGTCGGTCGTCCCCAGCGCCTTGATGGGCGTGAAGCCCGCGTACACCGTCTCGCCCGAGAGGTCCGTCTTCTTCCCCAGGCTCTCGGCCCACAGTTGCCGGTACCAGTCCGCCATGAGGTACAGGGCGTTGGAATACGGCATCATCACGTGGCTGGTCTTGCCCTTCCGAGTGCCCAGTTCGACCAGCAGCAGCGCGATCATCGCCGCCGGGTTCTCCAGCAGCGACTCGCGCGAGCAGACCGGGTCCATGCTCGCCGCCCCGTCCAGCAGCGCATCGATGTCGATCCCCGCCATCGCGGCCGAGAAGAGTCCCACCGGCGACAGCACGCTGAACCGTCCGCCGACCCCCTCCGGCACCGGCAGCGTCGGGTACCCCTCCTGGTCGCAGATCTGCCGCATCGTCCCCTTGGCCGGGTCCGTGACCGCGACGACGTGGTCGGCCCCCTTGCGTCCCTTCTGCTTCAGCAGGTCGCGGACGATCATGAACTGCGCCGCGGTCTCGGCCGTCTCGCCGCTCTTGGAGATGACGTTGAAGCACGTTCGCTCCAGCCCGGGATCCGTCTCGAGGCAGAACCGGATCACCGAGCCGAAATAGGCCGGATCGACGTTGTCCACCACGAAGATGCGCGGCCGGCCCTTCCCGTCGCCCCGCTTCTCCGTTGGGAGCAGGTTGTACGTCGCCGGGTTGAGCGCCGCCTGCAGCGCAATGTTCCCCAGCGCGCTGCCGCCGATCCCCAGCACGACGAGGTTGTCGAACCGCCCGTGCAGGCGATCGACCAGCCCCTTGACGGCCGAGACGTGCTCCGTCCGCATCGGGTCGTGCGGCAGGTCGCGCCAGCGCTCCCACCCGCCCTTCTCCGGCGCCAGCGACCGCGTCGAGGCGAGCCGGCGCGTCAGCGATGCGATCCCCTGCGCCGGCTCGGCGGCGGGGTCGAGGCGTTCGGGCTCCAGTCCGTGGGGGCCGACGCGGTCGGCGAGGCAGTTGGCGTAGTCGATCGTGAGCATGCGGGTAGGGTACCGGGCGCCGGCCCCAGCGGCACGCCGGCTTGCAGACGGGGATAACACACCCGAATGAGAAGCCGCCTCATCTCCGGGGCGGAGGGCCGCCTCCCCGCCATCCGCCGTATGCTGCCGCATGCTTCATCCCTGGCACGACGTTGACCCGGCCATCCCGGGGCTCGGGGGGCGAGGGGGCCTGCCGCGGGAGTTTCGGGCCATCATCGAGATCCCGCGCGGCTCGAGCAACAAGTACGAACTCGACAAGGCTTCCGGTCTGCTCAAACTCGACCGCGTGCTCGCCAGCGCGGTCTACTACCCCGCCAACTACGGCTTCATCCCGCGAACCTTCGCCGAGGACGACGACCCGCTGGACGTGCTGGTCTACTGCACGGAGGAGATCCCCCCGCTGTGCATCTGCACCGCGCGGGCCGTGGGGCTGATGACGATGGTGGACCAGGGCCAGGCCGACCACAAGATCATCGCCGTGGCCCGCGAGGACCCGATCTACTCCGACTACCGCAGCGTCGCCGACTTCCCGGCGCACACGTTCAAACTCCTCCGCCGCTTCTTCGCCGACTACAAGGCCCTGGAGGGCAAGCAGGTCGCCGTGGACGAGGTCTTGCCGGCGGAGGCGGCCGATGCCGTGGTGGAGGATGCGCTGGCGCGGTACGCCGGGATGCGGGCCACGGACCGCCCGGGAGCCTGACGCCGCCCGTGCCGCACTCTCGCGGGCCCCTGCGCAAACGGCCCGCAGTCGGTACCCTTCCCAGGAAACAGCGGGGGGAGGGGAGCGGTGGGGGGGTGAAGGGTCGGTGCCCCGATGCGGATGGAGATAGAGCAGGTTCTGATCGGTCGGGCGCGGATCGCCCACCGCGTGCGCGACCTCGGCGTGCTCATCGCCAGTGACATGGCCGCGACGACGCCGGCGCCCTTCGTGCTGGTCCCGATCCTCACCGGGTCGTTCGTCTTCGTCGCCGACCTGATCCGGCACATGCCGCTCAAGATGAGCATCCGCCCGATCACGGTCAGCAGTTACCCCGGCCGGGCGACGCAGTCGCAGGGCGTGGAGGTCCGCGGCGAGGTGCCGACCGACCTTGGCGGCAAGCACGTGCTCCTGGTGGACGACATCCTCGACTCCGGCCGCACGCTGGGGCTGATCCAGCGGATGATCGCCGCCCAAGGCCCGGCGAGCCTGCGGACGGCCGTGCTCCTGCGCAAGGAGAAGCCCGCCGGTCGCGCCGAGGAGGTCGCGGTGGACTACGTCGCCTTCAACATCGGGGACCGCTTCGTCGTCGGCTACGGCCTGGACTACGACGGGTACTTCCGCAACCTGCCCGACATCTGCGTGCTGCGCGACCCCGAAGGCGCCGAGCCGTGGGCGGAGGTCGCCACCGGCGGCGCGGCGGGGGGCCGCGTGTGAGCACCGCCGCCGAGCGGTGGGCGCCGCCGGGGGGCCGCGTGATCTGGTCCAGCAAGCCCGATCCGGCGTTCATCCTCCTCCGCCGCGGGGGCGTGCTCATCCTGCTGGTGGCGGCGGGGATCGCCGCGGCGTGGATCGGAGGAACATGGGGCGCGAGGGCGGCGGCCGTAGCGCTGGGCGCGGCGGCGCTGCTGCTGATCTGGTCGGCGCTGGTGTGGGCATGCCAGACCTACGCGCTGACGGACACCCACGCCGTCTGGGCTTCCGGCGTGCTGCGCCGGCTGATCGTCCAGACACCGCTGGAGCGCGTGCAGAACGTCGCGATCTATCGCTCCGTCCCCGAGCGGCTGCTCGGCCTGGGGACCGTCGGCCTCGCGACGGCCGGGACGGACTCCTTCGAACTGGTCTGGGCGATGGTGCCCCGTCCGCACGATCGTGTGCGTGAGGTGAACGAGGCCGTGCGGGCGGCTCGCGAGCGGGCCGCGGCCGCGGCGACGACGCCCCCGCGTGACGACGGCCCCCCGCCGCCGCAGGTTCCCGTGATCGGGCTCGTGGGGGCGATCGGCGCAGGCAAGAGCGAGGTTGCCCGCATTCTCGCGCGGCTGGGCTGCCTCGTGGTGGACTCCGACGAGCAGGCTCGCGCGGTGCTCCAGCGCCCCGAGGTCCGCGACACGCTCGTCGTGTGGTGGGGGGG
>CALAFV010000266.1 GCA_937891445.1 uncultured Phycisphaerales bacterium
CCCCACGCGCACCAGCAGCACCGCCCCGCGCCCCGCGGCCAGGCCCGCCGCGGCCGACGGCTACGAGCCGATCGCCGACGACGACATTCCGTTCTGACAGCAGACAAGACACAGCACACAGCACACAACACACAACACACAGCAAGGCGCCGTGCGGCCGCGCCGCCTTCATGTGACGTTGTGTGCTGTGAGGTGTGTGCTGTGTACCCGCGAGTGGCGATGTACGGCTTTGTGTGCCGCGGGTGCCGGATCGCTGTCGCCGATCGCGGCCGGCTACGCCCCGCCGCCTGCCGTCTTCTCGACGAGCCGGTCCGACTCCACCACCCCGTCCTTGAGCCGGATCACCCGCTCGCACCGCGTCGCGATGCGGTCGTCGTGCGTCACCATGACGATCGTCATCCCGCCCTGGTGCAGGTCCTCGATCACCCGCAGGATCGCCTCGCCCGTGGCGCTGTCGAGGTTGCCCGTCGGCTCGTCGGCCATGAGCACCACCGGCCGCGTCACCAGCGCCCGCGCGATCGCGACGCGCTGCTGCTGTCCGCCGGAGAGTTCGCTCGGCCGGTGCCCGAGCCGGTTGCCCAGGCCGACCATGTTCAGCGTCTCGCACGCCCGCTGCCGCCGCTCGCGGAGTTTGATCCCCTGGTAGAACAGGGGCACCTCGACGTTCTCCTCGATCGTCAGTTCCGGGATCAGGTTGAACGCCTGGAAGACGAACCCGATCTTCCGCCCGCGGAACGCCGACAGATCCTCGTCCGACATCGTCGCGACGTTCTGCCCGTCGAGCAGATAGTCGCCCGTCGTCGGCCGGTCGAGGCACCCGAGGATGTTCATCAGTGTGGACTTCCCCGAGCCGCTGGCCCCCATGATCGCCACGTACTGCCCGCGCGGGATCGCGATGTCCACGCCCCGCAGGGCCTCGACCATCACCGATCCGTCCGGCTTGTAGTACGTCTTGCGGATCCCCCGCAACTCCGCCACGATCTCCCCGGACCGCGCCGCTCCGGCCAGCGCCGGCTGGATGATGACGGGGTGCTCGAGGCTTGGCGGCGAGGGGGGACTCACGGCGGTCATGACTCCGGTTGTACCGGCCCGGTCCCCGCGGGAGGCGGGGTTCCCCACGTCCGGACCCTCTCCAAAGGAGATGCGCCGCGGCCTTGTTCCCGCCGGCAATCAGACGCGGCCTGCTGGCCCCCTCAGCCCCGGTCCTCCTGCGACTGCTGCTCCAGTTGCAGCCCCGCCAGGGCCGTCAGCGGGTCGGAGGCGAAACGGAAGACCTTGTCCAGGCCGGTGAGCATCATCACCGACCACAGGTCGTCCCCCAGCGAGCAGAGCACCAGTTGCCGCCCGGATTCGATGAGTTTCTTGCGCATCCGCAGCAGTTGGGCCAGGTGCGACGAGTTGAGGAACGTCACGCCCGAGAAGTTCAGGACGATGTGCGGGATGCCCGCCCCGCCCCCGGCCCCGTCCGGGGCGTTGAGCCGCCCGAAGATCGCCGCGAACTCCTCCGAGAGTTCCGGCTCATCGGCCAGTTCGGCGATCGTGATGTCGTCGGACCATTCGATGGGCATGAGGGCTCCAGTTTAGCAGGTCCCGGGGCGGGGATCGCGGCTCGCGCCCGGGCCGTGGGCGGGCGGAAGTCGTACGGGGCGTCCGGGTTCGGGGTTCGCAGCGGCCCGCGGCCCCGGTTCGAGTAGGCTGTCACGGACGGGCGTGCCGGGCGGGGGAGGGGACTCGGGGCTGTTCTGCCGTCTTCACCGAGGGTGACCCGATGGTGGTTGACGGGTACTTCATCCTGGCGGGCTTGCTCGCGACGGTGATCGGCTTGCTCGCGGCGGCGTGCCTTGCGCGGGGCGATGCATCGCGCGGCCGCAGGCGGTGCGGCCGCTGCTGGTACGACATGAGCCGCGTCAGCGGGCTGCGCTGCCCCGAGTGCGGCTGGGAGGCGCGCCACGAGATCCACTTGTTCCGGACGCGCCGGCGCTGGCGGTGGATCGGCGCATCGGTCCTGCTGTCGGCCGCGGGCGTCGTGCTGGTCGTCACGGGGGCCGTCGGCTGGCCGCAGATGGTGCCCGCCGCGGTGTGGCGCGCGGTGATGCCGCACCTGGACCCCGGCGCGGAGCGCGAACTTGCGACGATCGGCCTCGACAGTACGCTCAAGATCGGCCGCATGAGCCGATGGGAGCGGCTGCGCTTCGCCCACCGCTGCGCCCTTGTGCTCGACGGGGCCGCCTGCTCGACGTCCCGATCCGGCAGGGCCGTCCAGCAGGCGTTGCTGGGGCTGCTGAGCCTCACAAGCGAGGCACGCATCGCGCTGCCCAGCGTTGAGCGCGTGTTCCGAGGCGGGTCCGCATCGGCGGACGAGCGGGAGTTCTCGCTGCTCGTGATGATGGACAACCAATCGCTCGCGCGGAGCGCAGCGCTGGCCGAGCAGGTCGCCATGGAGGACCCCGACGCCGACGTCCGCCACACCGCCGTCCGGCACCTGCTGTGGCGCGGGAAGAAGCGGCGGGAGATCGTCCCGGTGCTCACGCGACTGCTGCGCGCCGGCGACCCCCAGGTCCGGCACGACGCGGCGGCCGGCCTGGGCGAGTTCGGCGCCATGGCGACCGCGGCGCTGGGCGAACTCGACCGCGTCGCGGCGAGCGACCCGGATCCCGAGGTTCGTGATCGCGCCCTGGGCGCGGCCATCCTCATTCGCGCCGACGCGGAGGCCCGGGCCGCGCGGCGTCGGGGCGACGGCCGATGAGGCGGTGAGGTATCGTGTGCCATGGCGTGGGCCTGGACCGCTGTCGGATGGCTTGCCGTGGTCGCGGGCGCGGCCGTGCTCGCGTGGGCCATGTGGTGGGACCGCAGCCGCGGCCGTCGGCGATGCCCGCGATGCTGGTACGACATGTCCGGCGTCGCCGGCCTCACGTGCTCCGAATGCGGGTGTGACGCTCGCCGCGAGCGCCGGCTGCACCGCACGCGGCGGCGGTGGGGGTGGGCCGGAATAGCGGTGGTGGTGATCCTCGCGGGCGGCGCGGCCACGCGGTACCCCGTGGCCGTCTCGGGCGGGTGGACGGCCGCGGTACCCGCTGCGGCATGGCGCGCCGTGCTGCCCCTTATCGACCCACCGCCCGATGAACCGACGTGGGCCTGGGCCGAGGACCTGCTCAGGTCGCGGGCGTCGCTCTCCACGCGCTGGGCACGGCTCCGCTTCGCGCACCGCTGCCTGGTGCTCCTGCGGCACATGGAGCGGACGCCCGACCAACGGTTATCCCGATCGGATGTCCTCAACCATCTCACCCGCGCGCGCCGCGATGGCGTCCTTGCCGCGCCGACGGTGCGGCGGGTGCTCGACTCGCCCGATGCCACGGTCGACGAGCGTGCGTCCGCGTTGATAGCGATCGCGGTCATCGACCCGTCGGAGGACACGTTCGTTCGCCTCCGCCGCGCGGTTGAGCACGAGAGCCACCTCCATGTCCGGGTCGCCGCGATAGGAATGCTCGCGTCCCGCTACGGGAACCGGGCTGAAACCGTGGACCTGCTCTCCCGCGTGGCCGCCGGGCCGCTGGAGCAAGCCTCAGACTGGCACATGCGCGACGTCGCTATGTCGAAGTTGTTTTTCGTTGCGGAGCACGGCGGTCCCGAGCAGCGCACGCGTGCGGCACGGAGCCTGCGACAGATAGCATCGAACCACCCCGACGCGCTCCGGCGCGCTGAGGCCGCTGGCCTCCTGAACCTGCTCGGCCGCAACGCAGAGGCGGAGTGAGTCTGCCAGTCTCCCCGCGACACGCGCGTTACGCCGACGCCTCGTCCGACTCCACCTGAGCCGCCGCGACCACCACGTCGCCCTCGTCGAGTTTCGTGACGCGGACGCCCTGGGCCCCGCGGCCGCAGAGGCGGATCTCCGCGGCCCGCATGCGGACGATCTTCCCGTTGCGGCTGACGACGATCACGTCGTCGCCGCCGGGCTCATCCGCGCTGGCCGGGGCGTGCACCGCCAGCGCGGCGACGGCGCGGCCGTTGCGCTCGCTGGTGTTGATGTCCACGCGCCCCTTGCCGCCGCGGGACTGCGAGCGCATCTTGCCGCTCTCGGGCTGCACGCGGTACTCGTCGATCGGCGTCCGCTTGCCGTAGCCGTTCTCGCAGATCGTCAGCAACTGGAGCGTCGGGTCGGCGGTCATCAGGTCGCCGTCGGCGTCCTTCTCCATCGGCACGCGGATGGCGCCGATGACGCGGTCGCCCTCGGCCAGTTCGATCCCCTTCACGCCGGCCGCCGCGCGGCCCATGAGCCGGGCGTCGTCCTCGTTGAAGCGGATCGCCATGCCCCCGGCGGTCGCCAGCAGCACGTCGTCGTTGCCGTCGGTCTGGATCACCGTCAGCAGTTCGTCCCCCTCCTTGAGCCCCACGGCGATCAGGCCGGACTTGTTGACGTTCCGGTAGTCCTTCAGCGCCGTGCGCTTGACGATCCCGCCCTGCGACACGAACGTGAGGTAACTCGACCCCTCTTCGAAGTTCTTCACCGGCAGGTACGCGCACGTCCGCTCGCCCTGGCGCAGTTCCATCAGGTTCACCAGCGGCCGGCCCTTGCTCGTCCGCGGCAACTCGGGCAGTTCGTAAACCTTGATCTTGAAGACCCGGCCCGTGTTCGTGAAGCACAGCAGGTCGTCGTGCGTGCTGGCGACGAAGACGTGCTCGATGAAGTCCTCGTCCTTGGCCGCCGCGCCGATGACCCCTTTGCCGCCGCGCCCCTGCTGGCGGTAGGTGCTCAGCGGGACGCGCTTGGCGTACCCGGCGTGGCTGATCGTGACCGCCATGTCCTCGACGGGGATCAGCGCCTCGATGTCGATGTCCGCGTCCTCGGCCGACTCGTCGATGCGCGTCAGCCGCTCGCCGATCTTCCCGCCGTAGCGGGTCTTCATCTCCTCGCAGTCGGCCTTGATGATCGCGTCCACGCGGGCCGGGGTGGCGAGGATGTCCTCGTAGTCCTCGATCTTCGCGACCACCTCGCGGTACTCGCCCGCCAGGCGCTCGACCTCCAGCCCGACGAGTTGGATCAGGCGCATCCCGCCGATCGTCTCCGCCTGCACGCGCGTCAGGCGCACGCCCCCCTGGGCGTCGCCGCGCCGGGCCTGCTCAAGCAGCCGCTGCGGGATCAGCGGGGCGTAGCGGTGGTCCGGCGGGATGCGGAAGCCCCGGGCCATCAGTTTGTCGATCGCCTCCTGCCGCGTGCGGCTGGAGCGGATCAGTTTGATGACCTCGTCGATGTCGCAGACCGCGTAGATCATCCCTTCCAGGACGTGGGCCCGCTTCTTGGCCTCCGCCAGCAGGTACGCCGTGCGCCGGCGGATCACGTCCGTCCGGTGCTTGATGTAGTAGATGATCATCTCCTTCAGCGACAGTGTCCGCGGCTGGCGGTTGACCAGCGCGATGTTGTGGATGCTGAAGGTCTGCTGCAGCGGCGTGAACTGGTAGAGTTGATTCTCGACGACGGCCGGGTCGGCCCCCTTCTTCAGTTCGATGACCACCCGCACCATCGCCTCGCGCCCCGACTCGTTGCGCACGTCGGCGACGTCGGTGATCTTCTCCTCCTTGACCGCCTCGACGATCCGCTCCATGAGCGTGTTGAGGCCGAGGTTGTACGGGATGGAGTCGATGATGAGCGTGTGCCGCCCGCCGGACTCCTCCGTGCGCACCTCGCCGCGGACGGTCACCCGCCCGCGCCCTGTGTCGTACCCCTCGATGATCCCGCGGCGGCCGAGGATGACGCCGCCGGTCGGGAAGTCCGGCCCCTTGATCCCCCGGCGGATGATCCGCCCCTGCTCGTCCTTCACGTCCTCGAGCAGTTCGCGCAGCGTGATGTCCGGCTTCTCGACGACGCGGATGATCGAGTCGAGCACCTCGATCGGGTTGTTCGGCGCCAGGCTCGTCGCCATGCCCACCGCGATGCCCACGCCCCCGTTGATCAGCAGGTTCGGGAACTTGCCCGGCAGGACGGTCGGCTCCTCGAGCCGGTCGTCGTAGTTGGGCTGCATGTCCACCGTGCCGAGTTTGAGGTCCTCGAGCATGTCCACCGCGGCCTGGGTCATCCGGGCCTCGGTGTACCGCATCGCGGCCGGCGGGTCGGGGTCGATCGAGCCGAAGTTCCCCTGCGGGTCGATCAGCGTGACGCGCGTGCGCCACTTCTGCCCCATGTTGACCATCGTGGGGTAGATGACGCTCTCGCCGTGCGGGTGGTAGTTGCCGCTTGTGTCGCCGCAGATCTTGGCGCACTTGAGGTGCTTCTTGCCCGGCCGCAGGTTCAGGTCGTTCATCGCGACCAGGATGCGGCGCTGCGAGGGCTTGAGCCCGTCACGGACGTCGGGCAGCGCCCGGTCCATGATCGTGCTCATCGCGTAGGTCAGGTACGAGTCCTGCAGTTCCCGCTCGATCTGCAGGTCCACGATGTGCCCGCCGCCGTTTCCGGAGCCGTCCCCCGCGCCCGGGATGTCACCCGGACCTTCGGGCGCGCCGGGGCCCCCGGGCGCGGACAGGTCGGGCGTCGTGGTGGGGGACGAGGGGTTGGCGGGGTCCGGCATCGGCTGGAACTCCTGCTCCGTGATCCGGGCGGTCGGCGCTCAGATTCCGAGCCCGGTTCGACGCCCAAAAAACGCGGAAAACAGCGGAAAAAACAGGCGATCCGCGGCGGCGGCCGCAAACAGAAGATCATAGGCGAGCGGCCCCTTTTTTTCCCCTCTGTTCGGGGGTCGATCAGGGGGCTCAGGAGGCCGCGATGGCCGCTGCGAAGCCCCCCTCACGCCTACCATCCCGACCCCTCACGCTGGGGCCCGGCCCGCCCGCGAGTGGCGGCGAGCCGCGCTCCTCAACTCTCCCCACCGGGGAAAGGACAGCGACCATGCCCAAGAACATCGAACTGCTCCTGACCGAAAACGTCGAGGCCCTCGGGATCGTCGGCGACGTCGTCAAGGTCCGCTCCGGCTACGCGCGGAACTACCTCCTGCCGCGCAACCTCGCCACGACCCCGACGGAGGAGATGATCAAGGCCCTCGCCGCCAAGCGGGCGGAGGCCGAGCGTCAACTCGCCGAACTCCGCCGCCAGCGCGAGCAGATGATCCAGAAGATGCAGGGGACGCAGGTCGAGACGATCCGCGCCTGCAACGACCAGGGCGTCCTCTACGCCGCCGTCACGCAGCAGGACATCGCCGACCTGCTCGGCGCCCAGGGGTACACCCTGCGGCCGCGCGACGTGCGCCTCGGCCAGACGATCAAGCGCGTCGGCTCCTACGAGGTGCATATCAAGTTCGACGCCGACCTCGAGGCCGTCGTCAAACTGGTCGTCCAGCCCGACCGCAAGCTCGACCTCGATGAGGAGGAAGAGTCCGAGACGCCGGAGGAGCAGGCCGAGGCTCCGGCCGCCGGCGGCGAGGCTGCCGCGTCCGACGACAAGGCGAAGGCGGACAAGAAGAACTGATCGGTCGGTGGGGCCAGAGGCCCCTTCAGGTCCGCTCAGGTCCACAAAGTCAGCGGGCCCCGCGTCCTTCACGCGGAGCCCGCTTCGTTTGTGTCGTAAGGTCGAGCCGGAGTCGGGGGGAAGTGGAGGGGTTAGAACTCCGGCACCGTCACCGGCGGGTTGAACTGCCCGATCACCGTGCTCCCGACCGCGAAGTACCGGATCTGCACGCCCTTGCTCACGCGGTAGATCAGCGTGAACTGCTGGTCCGGGCGGCTGATCGTCGGGCCGCCGTTGGGCAGGTCGGCGGCCGCGCGAAGGGGCGACCCCGGCGTCACGCTGATGTGCGTCTCGACGCTGTCCTGGTAGATGTACCCGATGGCGTGGTAGCGCTGGTTGTGCTCGTCGATCAGCACCGGCGGCTGGGACAGGTCGATCGTCGGCACCGCCAGCAACCCGATCCGGGAGTCCTTGCCGACGCGGACCATGACGACCTTGGTGTCGTCGGTGCCCGCGACCTCGCGCACCTGCAGGTTGCGGTCGGCGATGCGGTTGTTCTGGAGGTCGGCGTTGCGGAACTTGCCGGAGCCCTCGACGATCCTGCCGGACCCATCGAGCGACAGGCTCTCCTTGCGGTCCTTGAGGATGACAATCCCGCCGGGGAGGCCGCCGGTCACCGCGATTTCATTGGTGCCGCTGGGGCCGGGCTGCGTGGGGTTGATCGTGACGGCGCTGCTGGTGTCCACCGGCGTCGCGCTGCCCCCGCCGGTCAGCAGCGCCCCGGTGCGGATCGCGGCGTCACGCTCCGCGGTGCTCGCCATGGCCTTCGGCGCCTGGATCTCGTCCACCGTGCGGCGCAGGCCTTTGACGTCGATCGCCACCGGCTCGTAGCCGCGCGGCACGATGAACTCGAACGCCATCACCGGCTCCGCCGCGCCGCCGGGGCTTGCGATGTAGATCTCCGGGCGGTCGAAGCGCCACCGGCCCAGGTCCGGGCGGTTGCCCTCGGCCTGGGAGATCATCGCGAACGGGTGCACGGCGATCGTGCCGGCGTCCGGGTCGCCCCCCTCGGCGCACACCAGGCGGATCTGCGCGTTGCCGATGACGACCCGTCCCTCGCGCTCGCGCGCCCCGGGCTTGAACTTGATCACGAACCCCTCGAGGTAGCCGTCGTTGACCGGTTCGTCGTCGAGGTTCTTGATCGGCTGGTTGCGGGCGGCCTGGAACGAGTCGTTCGTCAGGTCACGCAGCGGCACCGACGTGTTCTGGCCGATCGTGTACCGCCCCATGACCTCGAACGCGTCGGGCTTGAGCGTGTGCTTGGAGCCGCCGTCGTTGAAGTTGGTCCGCAGCAGGTGTCCCTCGTACGCCAGTTCCGGCCGCCACGCCGCCATCGGCCGGCCGGTCCGCAGCGTCGTGCGGGACATGAACGAGTACAGGCCGGCCGTGATCCGGTCGGCGGGGAAGATCAGCGAGCGATCCTTCACGACCGACCCGTACGTGTCGAACCGCACGGGGTGGAAGTTCAGCATGCCCATGCCTTCGGGCAGGCGCAGGAAACTGAGCGAGATCACCAGGATCCCGACGGAGATCGTCCCGGCGATGGCGCCGCAGAGGCCCCCGCCGATCAGGTTCGTCACGCCGTCGAGGTCCGCGTTGGCCGGGAGGGCCTTGTCCACCGCCAGACGGAGCCCGGCGAGGATCGCCGCGAACGGCACCCCCAGCGCGGCGCCCCAGGTGATGTCCACCACCCAGCCGGGGATGTCCTGGCTGAGCACGAAGTACGCCAGCGGCTCCCACAGGCCGAACGCGAGCGCGCCGGCCACGATCACGCACACCATGTGCACCAGCGCCGAGAAGAACCCGCGCGACGCCCACACGTACGCGATCCCGCCCACCAGACCGATCACCACCAGGCTCAGGATCATGCCGAGTCTCCGCCCCGCCCTCCCCGTTCTCGCCGCCGCGGCGGTCGGCCGCGGGTTCTTCGCTCACTGGCCCGACAGGGCCCCTCCGCACGCCCCCGTCACGACTTGGCCGGCGCCGCCGCGGGCTTGGGCGCACCGGCCGCCGGCGCTGCGC
>CALAFV010000267.1 GCA_937891445.1 uncultured Phycisphaerales bacterium
GAAGGGTTCACTGCGTCGTACGACAGCGCTGCGCCCCGCCCGGTCAAGCCCGGAGCGACGCCGCGCGAGAAGCGCAAGGACGACCGTCGGCCGCGTGACGCCGATCCCGCCAACGGCGAGCCGGGTACGGGCGTCCCGGGGGGGATTCCGACGCTCGCGGACATGAGCGACGATGAACTCCTCGCCGCGGCGATGGAGGGGATTGCGGGCACGGTGGTGACGATCGACCTCGACGCCGCGGGGAACATCAAGAGCGTTCGCGGAACCGAGTCGCTGTCCGGTGGCGGGGTGTTGCCGGGTCTGCCGGGGGGAGGGGGGATGGGGTTGCCGGTGCCGTCCAAGGGGGCAAACGGGCCGTGGTCGATCAGTTCCCCGGGGCAGTCCGGCTTCGCCCGCGTCGGGGAGTCGTGGACGACGACCAGTTCGCTGGGCAACACGCCGCTGGGGGCATTCGAGATGGTGACGCGGTACACGCTGCGCTCGGCCGCGGGCGGGCGGGCGGAAATCGCCATCAGCGGCGGGATCGAGGCGAGCAGCGCCTCCTCGGCGCCGGGGAGCGCCGGGGGCGCGCAGGTCCGCGAAGCCCGCTACAACGGGCGGTGCATCTGGGACACCAACCAGGGCCAACTGCGCGAGATGACCACGACGCAGTCGGCGACGATCGAGGGATCGGGCCTCGGCGTGCCGATGCGGATGAAATCAAACACCGAAATGCGCGTGCGCCGGGCGGGGTGACTCCTACTCGCCCTCAACCGGCTGGCACCCCAGCGCCCGCAGGAACATGGCGATCAGGTGATCGGTCACGAGTTTGAAGAGTTCGGTGAACTCACCGATCTCCTTCGCCGCCGCGCGGATCTGCGGCGCGGTGGCCGGACCGAGCATGGTGCGCTGGTAGAGGTCGTCGGCGAGCGGGAACCGCGAGACGGTGCGGCCGCGCTCGCTCTCGTGGTGGGTCTGCAGGACACCCCTGGCGCCGATCATCGCGGTCAGCGACGTCTCCGCCGCGGAGTGGTCCCAGTGGATCGCGATGTTCTCGGGGATCGGCTGGATGAGGCGGCAATAGATGGTCGCCGGGTTCTTGTGGTCGATCTCCGCCTTGAGCGTCTGGAACTTGAGGTAGATCTCCTCGCCGCGGGTATACGCGAAGAGTTCCTCGGCCAGGTCGATGACCTGCTCGAAGGCGTCCACGGCCTCCTTGAGGGCGTTGACGAGCAGGGCGAGCATGACGACGCGGTCGCCGCGGGCGGCGGCGTGGCCGAACTCGATGGCGTACCCCTCATCCAGAGCGAGTTGCAACGGGCGGTAGAGCGAATCCACCGTGTTGCAGACGACCATGAGGCGGATCATCTCGTGGCCGCGCCGGCGGTCGGCCAGAGGAGTCGCGAGGGTGCCGTCGATGCGTGGCATTGCGGGGTCTCCCTTTCCCGCGTGGGTCGGACTCACGCGAACGCAAGTGCGTGTGGCGCAGGTGGATCGGCGCGCGAGGCAGGCGGGATCGGCGGCGGCACGCACGCAGACCGCTCTTGCCGGAAACTGGGCGAGAGGCGCCGGAGAGAGCGCCCGCGACGGCACGTCCGTCGCCGCGGTGGCGTCCGATAAGCGGCCGGCGTTCATGCATCGGCTCACAGCGGCCGGTACCCTCCGGGCGTGCGGGTGCTGATCACCGGTGCAAGCGGGTTCATCGGCGGCGCCGTCGCGCGGCGGCTGCTCGCCCGCGGGGACACGGTCGTGGCCCTCGTGCGTCCGGGAAAGAAGCCGGAGCGCATCGCACGTCTCCGCGCGGCGGGGATTGACGTGCGTGAAGGCGACGTCCGCGACGCCGAGTCCGTGCAGCGAGCCGCCGCCGGATGCGACATGGCCGTGCACAGCGCCGGGCACCCGCGGCCGGGGTCGTGGCGGACGTTCCGCGCCGTGCACGTCGAGGGAACGCGGAACGTGGTGGAAGCGTCTCGGCGGGCGGGTGTCAGGCGCATGGTGAACATTGCGTCGCAGGCCGCACTGTTCGCGGGGAAGGACCTGGTCGGCAAGGACGAGACTTGCCCCTATCCGACGCGGCACATCGACCCGTACAGCGCGACGAAGGCGGAAGCGGAGCGGGTGGCCCTCGCGGCCAACGACCCGGGGTGGCTCGAGGTGACAAGCCTGCGGCCGGCGGCCGTCTGGGGGCGCGGGGACACGACCATCCTTCCCGTGCTGGTGCGGCTGGCGCGCGGGCCGCTGGGCGTGCCGATGTGCGGCGACGGCCGGAACATCGAGGCGACGACGCACATCGAGAACCTCGTGGACGCTGTTCTGGCGGCGCTGACCGCGCCGGCGGCGCCGGGCCGGACGTACCTCATCAACGACGGCTTCACGATCACCTGGCGGGAGTTGATCGAGCGCATGCTTGCCGCCGCCGGCGTGCGGGCCAGATTCGTGCGCGTGCCGCGGGGATTGGCGGTGGGGGCGGCTTGGACGATCGATCGCGCGGCGGGGCTGCTCGGGTTGCCGGTGCCCCTGGCGCTCTTCGGCGTGCGGTCGGCGATGACGTCACGGTCGTTCGACAACACCCGGGCCCGCACGGAACTGGGGTACGTGCCGCGCATCGGCCTGGAGGACGGTTTGGCCGATCTCGCAGCATGGGTCCGCGAGATCGGCGGCGCGGGGGCGCTGATCGGGCGGCGGGGGTCAGTCAGCGCCGCGCCGGTGCAAGCAGCGCCATAGCGAAAGCACACTCACCTGTCGAGCAGAGCCGCGGCAAGCGCGGAACGCGCCCGCTCGGCGCCGGACGCGCTCGCGGTGACGACCTCGATGGCGCGCCGGTGCGTCGGCGTGGGCACGCCGGCCCGCTCCCCGGCGCGGACGATGGCGCCGCAGAGGTGATCGATCTCCCCCGCCCGGCCGCGCCGCACGTCGCCGGCAAGAGCGGTGATCACGCCCCGGGCCTGCCACGTCGCGACGGCCGCGGCGAGGCTGCCGATGACCGGCGCGCCGAAGACCGCGGCGAGCGTCGTCGGCCGCGTCCCGCCGACATGGGCAAGCCGCCACCCCGACGCCCGCGCAACGGCCACACCCTCGCGCAGCAACGCAAGGAACGCGCGTCGCCCGTCGCGGCTTGCAAAGACTTCGCCCATGGTGCAACCCATCACGGCCGTGACAGGGTCGAGGCTGGAGTTGATCAGGAGTTTGGCGCGGCGGTGCGCATCGATGTCGTCGCTGAGGCGGGCGCGGATCTGCCGCGGGTCGATGGCGCGGAGCAGACGCGCCGTGGCGTCGCGGATGGCGCGGCGCTGGAGCGTCAGCCAGCCGGCTCGCGTGCGGCAGGCGCGGCCGGGGGCGATCGTGCGCACGCCGAACTCGACGACGCCGCGGGCAAGCGGCC
>CALAFV010000268.1 GCA_937891445.1 uncultured Phycisphaerales bacterium
CGAGAGCGGGCTCGGCGACCTCGGCAAGGCCGTGGCCATGGGGCTGGACTTCCTTTTCACCGCCGTGGCGGGGCGGTGCTCGGCTACTTCGCCGACCGCTGGCTCGGCTCGTCGCCAACGGGGCTCCTGATCGGCCTGGGAGTCGGGTTCGTCGCGGCGACCGTCAGGCTCATCCAGCGCAGCAACGCCGAAGACCGCAAGCGGGCCGCAGACCGGCCGCGCAGCCCCGCCGGGAAGCGCTGACGGCGCCCGAAAGCACTCGCCCGGCCGGAAGGCTCTACCTATGATCCGCCCCACTTCCCGGGCGCCCTGTTTGGCCCGGCCGATCCGGCATTTGCGTCATGCGGAGACTCGTGTGAGCACGCATCTGGCACCGATCCCTCGCACCCCCTACGCGGCTGTCATGGCGGCCGCGTCGGTCGTGGGGATGGGAGCCGGGATCGTGGCCGCGAGTTCGGCCGGGGGCACGAGCGCCGTGACGGCGGCAGTCGCCGGCGTGCTCGCGGTGGGCATCGTCCTCGCGGCGGTGCCGCTGCTGGGCCCACCGCTGGTCCGGCCGGAGACCTGGGGGCTGGTTGTGCTGGGGGTGTCGGGCGCGCGGACGCTGCTGGCGCTGGCCGGGATGCTCGTGCTGATCGAAGTGCAGGACCTTGACCGCCGCCCGGTGGTCTACGGGGTGCTGGCGGGGACGCTCGTGCTGATGACCGCGGAGTGCGCAGCGGCCGTCTGGCTGCTGGGCCGGCGTGAGCGGCAGCGGAAGCAAACGGTTTCAACGCCGGACGCGGCCCTCAGCGGCGCGAACGGCGCGAGGAGCGCGGCCTGATGGACTGGCTCAACACGATGGCGGCGGCCGATCCGGCGTCGCACGTCTACAACCACCCCTTCCACGTCACCGACAGCGGGCTGTGGCTCTGGTCCGCCAACCAGGGGAACCTGGTCCTCAGCGCACTGATTCTGATCGGCGTCGGCTGGTGGGCCTCGAAGAAGATCGGCGCCGACGGCCACGTCACGAAGAACCGCTTCGCGCACATGATCGAGGTGATCTGCGTCTACCTCCGCGAAGAGGTCGCGCGGCCGCTCCTCGGTGACCGCACCAACCGGCTCATGCCGTTCCTCTGGACCATCTTCTTCTTCATCCTCGTCAACAACCTGCTGGGACTCCTCCCGCTCCTGGACATCGTTCACCTGGTCAGCGGCGACCTGCGGGCCGAGCACCGGGCGCCCATCGGCGGCACGGCGACGCAGAACATCTGGGTCACCGGTGTGCTGGCGGTCGTCGCGGCCATCTTCTTCAACCTCGTGGCGGTGCGGCACCTGGGCATCGTCGGCTACCTCAAGCACCTCACCGCCGGCGCGCCCTTCCCGGCCTCGATCCTGATCTTCTTCCTCGAACTGGCCAGCCAACTCTTCATCAAGCCCTTCGCCCTTGCGATGCGTCTGTTCGCGAACATGACGGGCGGCCACATCCTCCTGGCAACCCTGATCGGCTTCGTCGCGATGGTGGCCGACCAGAGCCTGGTCATCAAGGGCCCGGTCACGATCATCTCCGTGGTCGGCGGGTTCGCGATCATGCTCCTGGAGATCTTCGTCGCGTTCATGCAGGCGTTCGTCTTTATGTTCCTGACGACCGTCTTCATCGCGCTGATGGACCACGACCACGAACACGAGCATGGCCATGATCACGAGCACGGCCATGCCACGGGCCACGAGCACGCCCACGTTTCCCACGCGTGAATAACGGGCCCCGCGCCCGGCTCCGGCCGGACGCTCTATCAGACCACTCGTGAACAGCAGAGAAGGACCGGAAAGATGAAGAGCCTCATGACCAAGTTCCTCCCGCTCATGGCCCTGGCCGCCGCGGCGACCCCCGCGATGGCGCAGGAGGCCGCCGCTGCCGGCGCCTCCATGGGCAAGGGCCTCGCGGTGCTGGGCGGCGGCCTGGCGCTCGTCGGCGCCGGCGTCGGCATCGGCCTCATCGGCCGCGGCGCCACCGAGTCGATGGCCCGCCAGCCGGAGATCGCCGGCCGCATCCAGACGGCCGCGATCATCCTCGCGGTGTTCATCGAAGGTGCGACGCTCTTCGCCGTCGCCGCGGGCTTCCTCGCCTGAGCAAGCAAACCCACGGTCCGGTTCGCCCGACGGGGCGGGCCGGGCATTCGACCCTCACGATCCCCCGGAGCAACTCCGCATGAAACTGTCCCGACTCTGCCCGATCGCTCTGGTCGTCTTCGCCGGCACCGCGGCTGCGCTCGCGGGCGACCCGCACGCCGCCGCTCATGGCCACGAGCCGGTCGGCGCCATCCCCACCGTGAACCAGGGCATCGCCACCGGCGTCACGGCGATCATCGTCTTCCTCATCACCGCGGCGTTCCTCGGGGCGGTCGTGTGGCCCAAGATCAGCAAGGCCCTCGAAGCCCGCGAGAACAAGATCCGCAGCGAGATCGAGGCCGCCGAACTCGCCCAGGAGCAGGCCAAGGCCGCCCTCAAGCAGTACGAGAAGAACCTCGCCGAGGCCCGCGCCGAAGCCCAGCGCATGCTCGAGCAGACCAAGGCCGAGCAGCAGGCCCTCGCCGCCGAACTGAAGGCCAAGGCCGACGCCGAACTGGCCCAGATGCGCGAACGCGCCCGGCGCGACATCGAGGCCGCCAAGCGGGCCGCCATCGGTGAGATCTACGAGCAGGCCGTCGCCGTCGCCTCCGTCGCGGCGGGCAAGATCCTCCAGCGCGAGGTGACGCCGAGCGATCAGCGCCGGCTCGTCGAGGAGTCGCTCGGCCAGCTCCAGGCGGCGGTGCGCAACTGAAAATCGGTCCGAGCGTCGAGCATCCGCAGCACTGAGGCGGGCCCACCACCCGCACCGCCGCAGAGAAGAGACAGGAACACGACATGCCGCTGACCGAAGCAGCCCCCGACGCCCTTGCACGCACCTACGCGCAGAGCCTCTTCGAGCTCGCGCAGGCCAAGGGCGGGCAGGCGATGATCGAGCAGATCCAGGGGGAACTCGAAGACGTGCTGGAACTGGCGCGGTCCGACCGCCGCTTCAATGAGTTCCTCGCGTCGCGCATCCTCCCCGCCAAGGCCCGCGCCGCGAGCCTCGAGAAGATCTTCCGCGGGCGGGCCAGCGACCTGCTCGTGAACTTCCTGCTGGTCCTCAACCACAAGGGCCGCCTGGGCCACCTGGCGCCGATCGCCGCGGCCTTCGACGAACTGGTGCAGGAGTCCTTCGGCCGCGTCGAGGTGGACGTATACACCGCGTCGCCCCTGAGCGCTGAAGAACTGGAGACGATCCGCACGCGGCTCCGCGAGGCGCTGGGGCGCGAGCCGGTCGTGCACCCGTACACCGACGGCTCGATGCTCGGCGGCATCAAGTTCCAGATCGGCGACCGCCTCATCGACGGCTCCCTCTCCGCCCGACTCCGCCGGATGCGCGAGTTGCTGGAGCGCAACGGCGCCGCCGCCGTCCGTGCCAAGGCCGAGCGCATCATCGAAGAGGGCGTCCAGCCGCAGCACAACGGACACAGGTAAGACTCGACGACGCACGATTCCGGGAGCCGCACGCCGCAGAGTCTCGGAGGCAGCGCAGCGAGACGTGACTGACGGCCCGGCCCCGCGACCTCCAAACTCCTGGGGAGCGGCAGATGGCGAAGAAGACGATCGAAGCCGTGGATGTGGCCGGCAAGAAGGTCCTCATCCGCGTCGATTTCAACGTCCCGATCGAGGGGGGAAAGATCACCGACGACCGGCGCATCACCGAGGCGCTCCCGACGATCAAGAGTGTCCTCTCCCGCGGCGGCGCGGCCGTGCTCATGAGCCACCTCGGCCGCCCCGAGGGCAACGGCTACGAAGCCGCGTTCTCCCTCGCCCCCGTCGCCGCCCGCCTCCAGGAACTCCTCGGTGGCGCGAAGGTCCACTTCCCGAGCCAGGACTGCGTCGATGATCAGGCCGCCGCGGCCGTCGCCGCCCTCAAGTCTGGCGAGGTCGTGCTGCTGGAGAACCTCCGCTTCCACAAGGCCGAGAAGAAGGGCGACCCGGCCTTCGCCGCCAAACTCGCCGCCTACGGCGACATCTACGTCAACGACGCCTTCGGCACCGCGCACCGCGAGGACGCGTCGATGTACGCCGTCCCCGCCGCGATGGAAGGCAAGCCCCGCGTCGCCGGCCTCCTGCTCCAGAAGGAACTGAAGTACCTCGGCGACGCCCTCGCCAATCCGGAGCGGCCGTTCGTCGTCGTCCTTGGCGGCGCCAAGGTCGCCGACAAGATCCCGGTCATCGAGAACCTCCTCCCCAAGACCGACGCCGTCCTCATCGGCGGCGCCATGGCCTACACCTTCCTCCACGCCCTCGGCAAGCGGGTCGGCGACAGCCGCGTCGAAACCGACCGCGTCGCCGACGCCAAGCGCATCCTCGACCAGGCCGCCCGCCTCAAGACCGACCTGTACCTCCCGCAGGACCACGTCTGCTCGACGATGTTCGCCGAGACCGGCGGCACGGTCACCATCTCCGATGACGTCATCCCGGCGGGCTCCATGGGCCTCGACATCGGGCCCAAGACCCAACTTCAGTACGCGATGATCATCCGCAAGGCCAAGACGATCGTCTGGAACGGCCCCATGGGTGTCTTCGAGTGGACGCCCTTCTCCGTCGGCACGCAGCAGGTCGCCACCGCGATCGCCTCGGCCACCGAGAAGAACGGCGCGATCTCCATCGTCGGCGGGGGCGACAGCGCCGCGGCAGCCGAGAAGTTCGGCGTCGCCGACCAGGTGTCGCACGTCTCCACCGGCGGCGGAGCCTCGCTGGAGATGCTCGCCGGCAAGCCCTTCAAGACCGTGGAGATCCTGGATAACGCGTGACCGGGGGGGCCGACCGTGAGCGCGACGTGACCCCTTCACACAACGCGGCGAGGACCCGCCGCGACCTCCTGCTGTTGGCGGCCCTGTGCGCCGTCGTCTACGCGACGGGGCTCACCGTGCACGGCGTGGCCAACTGGCAGGAAGCCCAGCGCATCGTCGTTGCACAGGAGATGCAGCGCCGCGGCGACTGGCTGGTCCCGACCATCAACGACAAGCCCTACCTCGCCAAGCCCCCCGTCATCTACTGGTGCCAACTCGCCCTCGCCCGCCTCACCGGCACCCAGGTCGGCCTCTGGCAGATCCGCCTGACCGTCGCGCTGGGCGGCCTCACCGGCGTTCTGGCGACCTACCTCGTCGCCCGGCGACTGATGATGCTCGGCTCCACGGATCCGCCGACGCGCATCCCCGTCGACCACCGCGACTGGGCCCGGGAGGTCGCCCTCTGGTCCGCCCTCGGCCTGGCCACCGGCGTCCTCTACGTCCGCTCCAGCCGCACGGGCGAACTGGACATCCTCCTGGCTCCGCTCACCGTCATCGCCGTCGGCGCCGTCGCCGCCGCGTGGGACACCGCCCGCACGCGCCGCCGCACGAACCTCGGCGCCGTCGCCCTCGCAACCGCCGCCACCGCCGTCGCCGCCATGACCAAAGGCCCCCCGGCGATCATGGTCATCGCCCTGGCCACCTACGGCGGCATGGCCCTCTGGGCCGCCTTTTCCGGCGAGCCCGCGGCCAACCCGCCCGCCCCCGATGCCCCACCCGCCAACTCCATCCACACGCCCCGCTGGATCAACGTCACCGGCGCCGCGGCTGGCTTCGCAGGCGCCGCCGGCCCCGGCCTCCGCGCCGTGGCGGAAGCCGGCCACGCGTGGGGCGTCGCCCTGCTGGGCATGTGCGGCGCCGTCGTCGGCGTGACGACCGCCCGCCTCCTCCTCTCCCGCCGGCGTGCCATGGCCCTCCTGTGGCTCTGGTCCCGCACGCACCCGCTCGCCGTGCTGGGCATCCCGGTCCTGGTCCTCTGGGGCTGGCACCGGATGGTCATGGCCCGCATCGGCCCCGACGCCGCGCGCCTCGTCGCCGAAGAGGCCGAGGAGAACCTCCAACTCTTCCAGCCCGAGAGCCCGATGCTCAACTTTGGCGTTGCGACCTACGCCGTGGGCCTGGGCTCCATCGCCGCCATGGGAACGCTCCTGTGGTTCATCAAGGACCGCCCGCGCTGGCGCACCGGCTGGTGGATCGCCGCCGCGTGGGCCCTGCTCGGCCTGATCGCCTTCTCCCTGCTGGGCAAGGGCGTGCAGCGGTACCTGACCCCGGTGTGGCCCGGCATCGCCATCCTCGGCGGCATGCTCCTGGGGACGATGGTCCTCGACCGCGGCCGCCCCGGTCGGATTCGCACGGCTTTGGGGATCGTCGTCGCCCTGGCGGCGCTGGGGCAGGCCTTCTGGTACGCCTACGGCCGCGAGCGCTGGTACGGCCACAAGTCGCCCCGCGCCCTGATCGGCGAGATCGTCCGACCCGAATACGGCGTCAATCCGGAGCGGCTGGTCACCTTCGAGTTCCACACCGCCGCCGTCGACGCCTATCTCGGCCGCTGGGTCCAGACTGTGGGCGACACAGGCATGCGCCCCGCGATCATGGGCGGCGAGTCCTGGACGCTCCCCGAGTTCGTCCGCCGCGTCCGCGAGAGCGGCGAGACCTGGACCGTCCTGCTCCGCGCCGCGGCCCGCCGCGAGGGCGAAAAGCCCCCCGCCGAGCGCCTCGCCGAAGCCGGCCTCGTCGTGCAGACGATGCCCATCCAGAGCCGCTTCACGATCGACACCGGCCGCTCGGACGTCACCGCCGTCCGCGTCTGGACGCTCGACTGATCGTCACGTGCGCGGCGGTCAGGCCCGCCCGAACCGCTTCTCAAGTTCGCGGATCGTCAACCGGATGCTCGTCGGCCGCCCGTGCGGGCAGTTGCTGGACCGCTCGACAGTGTCGCGGAGTTTCAGCAGTTCCAGCAACTCGGCCTCGGTCATGCGGTCGCCGGCCTTCACCGCCGCCTTGCACGCCATCATGTCGAGCACTTCGTGCAGCGTCTCCTCGCTCGTCGGCGAGAAGCCATCCGACTCGGCCTTCTCCAGCAGTTCGCGGATGAACCCCTCGGGCTCCACGCCGCGATCGAACAGGAACGTCGGGAACGCATGCACCGCGATCGTCCGCGGCCCCGATGGCGTCAGTTCGATCCCCAGCCGCGTCAGCAGGGGCGCCAGGTCGTCCAGCCGGTCGATCTGCTGCGCCGTCGCCTCAACCGTCGCCGGCACGAGAAGCCGCTGCGACTCCAGCCCCTTGCCCCCCGCGATCCGCGCGATCAGTTCCTCGAACATCACGCGCTCGTGCAGCGCGTGCTGATCGACGATCACGATCCCCTGTTCGTCCTGCGTCACCACGAACGAGTTGTGCACCTGCAGCACCCGGTCCACCGGCCGCGGCGGCGGCGCGATCACCGGCTCGGCCTGCGGCTGCGGAGGGAGCGCGGCCTGCGGCGCAGCCGGCCCAAG
>CALAFV010000269.1 GCA_937891445.1 uncultured Phycisphaerales bacterium
CGCTGAGGGCGTCGGCGACGGCGGCGGGGGTGTGGGTGGTGGTGGGGCGGGGCGACGGTGCCTGGGTGCGAGCGGTGAGGAGAAGTGCGCCGGCGCGATCCACGGCGGCGTCCCAGCCGGGGGGAACAACGGTGGTGCCGAAGGCTTCGACGATGAGGGCGGGGCCGGTGAGGTGTGCGCAGGGTGGGAGCGAGGCGCGGTCGTAGATGGGCGTCGGGTGGGTCGTGCCGCCGAAGCGGGCCTCTTGGGTGGAGATGGGCTGGGGCGAGGTCGTGGTGGCAGGCGCAGCGGAGGGGGCCGCAGGGGGCTCGGTGCGCGAGGAGGCGACGATTCGCACAGAAACGAGTTCAATGGCGCGACTCGGCGGCGGGTCGTAGCCGAAGATGGCGCGGTAGCGCTCGAGGAAGGCGGCGCGGGCGGCGGCCGCCCAGCCGGCGGGGGAGTCGGCCAGGTCGATGGTGAGGCTGGACTCCTGGCCGACGAGGCGGAGTTGAGCGAGGCGGCGGGTGATGGCGGCGTCGGCTGGAGGCACGCCTTCGGCGGCGAGGGCGTTGAGGGCTTCGGATTCGAGATCGGCGATGAGCGCGGCGAGAGTGGGAGCAGCATCGTCGAGGGGGCGGAGGACCTGGCGCTCGGCGAAGCGCTCGATGGCGGCCCAGCGGAGGCCGACGGCGCTGAGGAGGCCGACGTCCGGCGGGATGAGGATGCGCGTGATGCCCAGTCGCGCGGCGACGGCGCAGGCGTGCTGGCCGCCCGCGCCGCCGAAGGCCACGAGCGTGTGCTCTGCGGGGTCGTAGCCGCGGCGGATGGAGACGGCGCGGATGGCCTCGGCCATGTGCTCATCGGCGAGGTCGGCGAGGCCTTCGAGGAGTTGTTCGAGGGGCGGGGCGGAGCCGGTGTGCTCGCGGAGTTCGTCGAGGAGTTCCTGTGCGCGGGCCGCCGCGGCGTCGCGGTCCACGGGGATCTCGAAGCGCGAGGGGTCGAGGCGGCCCAGGAGGAGGTTGACGTCGGTGACGGTGAGCGGGCCACCGGCGCCGTAGCAGGCGGGGCCGGGGTGTGCGCCGGCGCTGCGGGGGCCGACGCGGAGGAGGCGCTGGGCGTGGTCGAACCAGCAGATGCTGCCGCCGCCGGCCGCGACGCTCTCGACGGCGACGGCGGGAGCGACGACTCGCGCCGGGCCGACCTGGTGCTCGAACACGTAATCGTGGGAGCCGTCGAAGCGGGCGACGTCGGTGCTGGTGCCGCCCATGTCGAAGGTGATGATGCGGTGGAAGCCCGGGGCGCGGGCGGCCGCGGCGGCGCCGACGACGCCCCCGGCAGGGCCGCTGAGGAGGGCGTCCTTGGGGCGGAAGGATTCGGCGCTGACCAGGCCGCCGCCACTGGTCATGACGTGGAGGCGGCCGCTGCGCAGGGCGCGGCGGACGCCGCCGAGGTAGGCCTCCATGATGGGGGCGAGGGCGGCGTTGACGCAGGCGGTCTGCGTGCGCTCGAGCATCTTGATCGCGGGGGCGAGGTCGGAGGAGACGGAGATGTGCGTAAAGCCGCGGGCGCGGAGGTACTCGGCAAGGCGGCGCTCGTGGTCGGGGTTCTTCCAACTGTGAAGCAGGGCGACGGCGGCGACGCGCACGCCGCGGGCCAGAAGGTCATCGATCGCGCCGTCGAGGGCAGTCAAGTCGAGGGGGCGGAGGACGGAGCCGTCGGCGGCGAGACGCTCATCGACCTCGATGATGTGGCTCGGGAGCGGCTCGGGCTTGACGATGCGGAGGGCGAAGAGATCGGGACGCTGCTGGGTGCCGATGGCGAGGAGATCGGCCAGGCCGCCGGTGGTGAAGAGGGCGACTTCGGCGGTGCGACGCTCGAGAAGGGCGTTGGTGCCTCGGGTGGTGGCCAGACGCATGGAAATGGGTGGGAGGGGCGCGCCGGCGGGGGTGGCCGTGGCGAGGCGGGCGGCGAGGATGGGGGGCTCCTCCTCGGAGAGGACTTCGAAGGGAGCGCCCGCGGCGGGGGCGGGGTCGAGGGGCGCGGCGAGTTCGATGATGGAGTGCTCACCGGCGGAGCGGAAAGCGGTGATGAGGATGGGCTCGGCGCTGGAGCCGAGCAGGCGGAAGCCCATGCCGGCGGCGAACCCATCGGGGGCATCCCAGGATTGTGCGACGACCAGGCGCGTTGGGGAGTCGATGCGCACGACGCGGCCGCGGAGACTGGAGGAACTGAGCACCTTGATCCGGCGCTCGCGGCCATCGGGGGCGATGGCGATGCAGTCGGTAAACGTGCCGCCGGTGTCGATGCAGAGGCGCCAGGGGTGTGGGGTGTCGTCGGTCGGCACGCGCGGCTCCCGATGGAGAGCCGGACGATAGGAAGCGGGTCAGACGCCCCGGGGGAGCACGCCGCGGGTGCGCGGGGCCGGCGGCGCCCCGGCGGCGAGCAGCCTCCTGGCGACGATGGCAGCCAGGCCGACGCCGATCAACGCGGCGGCGACGATGCCGCGGTGGGTGTTGGCCCAGAGTTGCGGGCTGTGGGCGTGCGCACGGTCGTCGAAGCGGCCGTGGGTGGTGTGGAGGCCGGGCACGGGTTTGTAAAGGTTGTCGGGGCGGCTCGGGTCCTCGGGATCGCCGGTCTGCTGCAACTGGTAGCCGGTGCGGGCGAGGTAGCGGTCAACGTAGGCGGGGGCGATGCGGTTGCCGATGATCGCCGCGAGGGTCGGGTAGCCGACGTACAACTCGCGGCGATCGTGGTCGGCGGCCCAGGCGATGGCGCGAGCGGCGACCTCGGGCTGGTAGATGGGAGGCACGGGCTGGGCCTTGCTGGGCATGCGGGAACGGGCCCAGTCGAACTGCGGCGTGTTGAGCGCCGGGAGTTGCACCATGCAGAGGCGGATGGGGATCTTGTCGTGCAGAAGTTCGGTGCGGAGAGATTCGGTGAAGCCCTGGAGCGCGTGCTTGGCGGCGCAGTACGCAGCCTGGAGGGGGATGCCGCGATAGGCCAGCGCGGAGCCGACCTGGATGATCGCGCCGCCGCGGCGGGGGCGCATGCGCCGCAGCGCGGCGAGCGTGCCGTGGACCGCGCCGAGGTACGTGACCTCGGTGACGCGGCGGAACTCCTCGGGCGTGGTCTCGTGCACGGGCGCGAAGACGGAGACCATCGCGTTGTTGATCCACACATCGATGGGGCCGAGGCGCTCCTCGACGAGTTGGGCGGCGCGCTCCAGCGCGGCGGCATCGGCGACGTCAACGGGAACGGCGATGATGCGGCCGTCGGCGCCGGCGGCACGCTCGGCCTCTCGCGCGGCCGAGGCGAGACCGGACTCG
>CALAFV010000270.1 GCA_937891445.1 uncultured Phycisphaerales bacterium
TTGGTGATGAGAACCACGGTCACCCCTGCCGCGCGCGCATCGGACAGCGCGCGGGCGCGTCTGCTCAGTATGTCCGAAACGGCATCCGGGAGCGGAGGGATTCTCGGCTGCTTCTGGGACCGAAGGCCCTACTCGCCCCGACGCGGCGTTCCTAGCCTCGAAGTGGCGACGATGCAGACGCCGCCGGAGAGGAAAGCGAAGATGCGCACCTACGTCATCACCGGAGCCGCCTCCGGGATCGGCAAGGCCACGAAGGAGCTCCTCGAGAGCCGCGGCGACCGCGTCATCGGGGTCGACCTCGCGGGCGCCGATCTCGACATCGACCTCGCCACCGCCGAGGGGCGGGCGGGGCTCGCGGATGCCGTGACGGCCCTCGCCCCGGACGGCATCGACGCGATCGTCGCCGTCGCGGGCGTCGCCCAGTTCACCTCGCTCACCGTGCGGGTCAACTTCTTCGGCGCCGTCGCGACGCTCGAGAACCTGCGTCCGCTGCTCGCCGCATCCGCCGCGCCGCGGGCCGTCGTCGTGTCGTCGTTCTCGTCGCTGCAGGACAACGACCCCGAGCTCGTGAGCCTCCTGCACGCGGGCGACGAGGATGCCGCGGTCGCCCGGGCGGACGCGCTCGTCGAGCAGCAGCTCGGCCACCTCATCTACGCGTCGACCAAGCGCGCGATCTCGGAGTGGGTGCGCACGCAGTCGATCACGCCCGAGTGGGCGGGCGCGGGCATCCCGCTCAACGCGGTGGGCCCGGGCGTCATCATCACGCCGATGACGGCGCCCCTCATGGAGACCCAGGAGGGCCGCGACCAGCTCGCGCAGATCGTGCCGATGCCGCTGGGCGGCCCCGCCGAGCCGATCGTCGTCGCGCGGCTGCTCGCGTGGCTCGCGCCCCGGCGGTTCGAGGCGTGGCACACAAAGCCGGGGCCGTCGGTGCAGCGGATCGTGCTGGGCGCGCTCGAACGGATGCAGCGGCACGGCGTCGCCACGACCGTGCTCAACGGGTCGGCGCTCGGGTCGCTCGCGCAGGCGGTGGACAACCTGGGCGGTGCGGGCGGGGTCGTGTTGTACGACAACCTGTGGCGGGCGCACCAGCGGATGCACCGCGGCCTGCTCGCAACAGCCGCGTCCTCGGGGGAGTTGGAGGCGCTGATGCGTTCGCAGGAGCGCACGCTGGAGGACTCGGACAACGCCGCTTCGGACGACGCACAATTCTGGATGTACGGGGGCGTGGTGGCGATGGGGGGCACATACACCCAGGTGTCCGACAGGGCGGAAGAGGAGTCGGATCACCAGTGGCGCGCGGGGATGCGGAGCATCCTCCGGCGGGCCGGGCGGATGGATGCGCTGGCCGCGGAGTACGCGAGGCTCGGCGAGCGCACGCCGCAGGACGAGTGGGCGCCGGCCGGCGAGGCCGCGGCGGCCATGGGCAAGAACGACGAGGCCGCACGCTGGCGGCGTCGCGCGGCGGAGGAGGCGATCTCGCGGCTGTGCGCAACATCGAAGCCGCAGGCGCCGCAGGGGCGTTGGTCGTGGTGGCACAACACGTTCACGACCCGCGACACCGGGACGATCCGCGCCGGCCTGGCCGCGGAACTGGCGGCGCCGACCCCGCGGCAGTCACCGGTGCGCAAGGAGATGGACGAGGTGTGGGAGTTTGCGCTGGCGGCCCCGGTGATCGAGGGCCGGCTGCTGGCGTGCGAGCCGCTCGTCGCGCCCGGGACGGGGGCGACGCCCCTGCTGGAACAACTTGTCCAGTATCACCGCGCCAGGGAGAACGGCGCCAACGTGATCGAACTGCTCGAGCGGGCGATGGAGCCCGAAGCGCTGGCACGCGGCAAGCACCTGGGGGACTACCTGTGGGCGTGTCATGCGTCCAAGGACGCGGCGCGCGTCGAACGCCTGCTGGAGCGGATCGCGGCGTTGGGCCGGGAGATGGAGAACGACGTGGCGCTCGCGCGGCTCGTGCTGTTGCGAGTCTCGGGCCGCGGCGGAGAGGCCGATGCGCTCGAAGCCCAACTGGTGGAACGGTGCGCCGCGGAGACGGTCAACCCTCGCCCGCTGCCGGCCGAAATGAGGCAAGCGGACCGCTGGAATCAGCACGACGAAAAAGCCCTCACGAACCGGCTCACGACCGCGGCCTCGCTGGCCGCACTCCTCGGGGTTCGGTTCGAACCAAGGGTCGCGGACCAGGATGTGACGCTCACGCGGATCCGGGAGACCTACGAGCGGAGCGGGCTGCACCGCGACGCCGCGCGGATCGCCGCCCTGGAGGCCGCCGCCGCAACGACGCCGGAGGAGAAGTGGCAAGCCATGGCCGCCGGGGCCGTCCAGAGCGCCAAGGCCGGGGAGAAGGACGCGGCAAGCCGAACGGCCCGCGAACTCGAGGCCCAACTGCTGGACGCGATCAAGGAATCACCCGCGGATGCAGCCCTCCGGTGGGCTTTGGCCGATCTCTACATGAGCGACGCCTTCGGCCCCGACTTTGCGCGAGCCCTGGAGGCGACGCGGGAGGCCCGGAGGTTCGACCCAACGCGGCTCGACGCCGCCGCGCGTGAGATACACTGCCTGTACAAACTGGGTCGGCACCGCGAGGCATGGGAAGCATGGCGCATCGCGTCGGCCTGCGAAGCGGCGGAGGGGGAGGCAAGCGAGCCGATGGACGCCGAGCCGACGATCTTCTACGCCGCGATCTCCGCCTGCCGCGCGGGGGAGGTCGGGGCCGGCGCGGCGCTGGCGCGGCGTGCGATGTTCCGGTATCCGCTCCACGATCTGGCGGCCCAAGCCGCGGAGGCCATCCATGAATCCGAGTAAGACCGGCGACGTGTCCGTTGCGGCGATCCTGGGCGCGCTGCGGCGGCGCCAGCGGGCGCTCAACGCCGTCCGGTGGTCCGTGTACGGTCTGCTCGCGGGGGCCGTGGCCGGGTGCGCCGTCGGCGCATCGGTGTGGCTGAGCGGCGCGGGGAGCGTCGGAACGGCGCTGGCGGCGGCAATCGGCGTGCTCGCGGGCTTCGGGCTGCTCGGGGCCATCGCGGGAGCGGCCGCGCCCATCAACGACCTGCGCCTCGCCCGGGCGCTGGACCGCGCGGCCGACGCGGAGGACCGCTTCGCCAGCGCCGTGCAACTGGCGGACCATCCGCGGCGGGCTCGCGTCGAACTCGTGGTGAGCGATGCGCTGGCGCGCGTCGCCGCGACGCCGGCGGAGGCCGCGCTGCCGCTGCGGGTCCCGCGGGCGGCGCGGGGGATCCCCGTGCCGCTGGCGGCGCTGGCGGCGATCGTGCTGCTCGTCCCGCAGTCGCGCCTCGAAGCCGCGGCCCCCGCGACGCCGGAGATCAGCCCCGACGAGTGGGCGGCCATGCACGAGGATTTCGCCCGCCAACTCGCGCAACTCCCTCAGCCGCAAACGCCCGACGAGGAAGACCTTCTCAAGGACCTGCAGGCGCTGGCGGACCTGCTGAAGCAGAACCCGGACAAGAAGGACGCGCTGACCGAGATCGCCAGGCTCAGCGAGCGCCTCGAGCGCCAGCGCAAGGCCGCGGGAGCGCAGCAGCGGTCGATGCGCAGCGCCGCCAAGGCCCTCTCGTCCAGCGAGGCCCTCAGGAAGTTCGCCTCCAGCCTCAAGCAGGGCGCGTACACCGACGCGGCGGGAAACCTGCGGCAACTCTCCAAGGACATGCAGGAAGGCAAACTCGCCCCCGACGCCGGCGAGTTCGAGGCGATCTCCGAGGACCTGCGCCGGCTGGCGGAGGAACTGGCGTCAGAGGACGAACTCCAGGGAGCGTGCGAGAACGCGGCCGACGCCGCGGCGTCGATGAACCGCGAGGCGCTCGCCGAAGCCCTGCGCCGCCTGGCGGAGCAGATGGAGCGCAACGCCGACCGGATGCGCCAGTCCGACAACCTGGCGCGCTGCCGCAGCATGCTGGACGAACTGAAGCGCCGCATGAGCCAGTGCACCGGCCAGTGCAAGGGGTGCAAGGACGGGTGCGCGCAGTGCGAGGGCGGCGGCGCCGCCGGCAAGGGCGGGCGCAAGCCCGGATGGGGCAGCGCCGCCAAGTGGGACGGCGGCTCGATCACCAAGTCGGACGAGGCTCGCGTCCCGGACGTCGTCAGCACCTTCGAGGGTCCCGGCGCCAGCACCTCGTTCCCGATGATCTCCCCGGAGGAGAAGGCCCGCAGCGGGCGCGACTACGCCGAGTTGTACGCCGAGTTCGTGCACAAGGCCGAGGCGGACCTCGACCTTGAATCCGTGCCGGTGGCGTACCGCGACTACCTGCGCCGCTACTTCAACGCGATCCGGCCCGACGACTCCGCCCCCGCCGCCGACAACGCCGAGGAGCCCGCGCCGGCGCCGTAAGAGCAGACCCCAGGACGAACATCCGCACACTCGCCCGTCTCCCGCCGGGAAGGCGGGCGGAAGGACCGCCGCATGCCCGAAGAACTGAGCCTTGAGCGGATCGCCGAGTTCAAGAAGGGGTACAGCCTCCTCTCGGCGGAGATTTCCAAGAAGATCGTCGGCTACCGCGAGGTGATCGACCAGGTCCTCACGGCGATGATGGCCGGCGGCCACGTGCTGCTGGAGGGTGTCCCCGGCCTGGGCAAAACGCTCATGGTCCGCACGATCGCCGAGGCGACGCAGTTGCTCTTCCACCGCATCCAGTTCACTCCCGACCTGATGCCGGCGGACATCACGGGCACGAACATCATCCACGACGACGAGCACGGCGG
>CALAFV010000271.1 GCA_937891445.1 uncultured Phycisphaerales bacterium
GAACTCGACCGAGCCGTTCGGGCCGCCGTCGCTGGGGATCGACCTGGACCGGGCGTTCATCGATCGGATGGTGCGCGAACACATGGAGCGCCGCCGCGATCACGGGCAGCGGCTGTACATGCTCTTGGTGCTGTCGATCTGGGCAGACTGGATGGGGCGCGTGATGCGCGGGGCCGCGTAGTCGCGGCGGTGGCAGGGGGGAGGAGGGATCAGCCGCCGGAGAGATCGGAGTCGAGCGCGGCGTCGGCGTCCGGCCGCGGGAAGGCCTGCGGCGATGTCGGGTCGGACGCGGGCTGGGGCGGGGTGACTTGCTTGGCCGCGAGGCGGAACTTCAGGATCGCGATCGCCGCGAGGCGGGCCTCCTTGGGGTCGGAGAGGTCCTGGCAGATCGCCCGCAGGCAGCGGAGCGCCTCGATCTGAGCGCAGGTGAGTTCGTAGGCGAGGAGGGCGTCGAGTTGGGCCTGGGTGGGGTGGTGGTTCATCGACGACGGTCTCCCAAGCGAGGGTGCGGTTGGGAGGACGATATCGACGGAGCCGCCCGATTGCAAGGGTAATGTTCGGATTTTCAGCCCAAGGTCGCAGACAAAGCCGCCGCCCGTCATGGGGTGGGGCTGTGGGCGAGCGTGCTGTCGGCTGGCAGGCCCGGCGGCGGTTACCAGGGGATCACGAGCAGGATGAAGTAGTCGAAGTCGTTCCGCTTCCGGCCCTCCGGCGTGCTGTCGTAGCGGTCCTCGATCCCCATCTTCAGCGAGATCTTGCTCTTGGGGTCGAGCAGGAGTTCGTACGCGGCCTTCGCGACGAAGCGGTACGGACCGAACTCATCCAGCGCCGGGAAGAAGTCGAAGTTGGCGGTCACCCGCGAGCGATCGTCGATCCGGTGGGCAAAGTCCAGACCGAGTAAGCCCTCGGGGGTGATGTCCTCGTTTTCGCCGCCGACTTCCTGCGAGATACCGGCACCGGCCCGGAGGTTGAGCAGCGTGTCCTCGGTCCGGATCGCCTCGTAACCGATACCGCCGAAGACGCCCCAGCGGACGTCCCAATCCTGGAACTCGTCGTACTCGAGGAAGCCCAGCACGAACGGCCGCCAGCGGCTTTCCCCCTGCGGGAGCCAGTCGTTGCGGGCGTCGATGCGAGCCTTGTTCTCGGTGTTGTTCCCTTCCTCGGTGGCGTAGATGTAGCGGGCGTCGAAACTGGTTTCGATGAACGTGTCGTTGCGCTTGCCGTTCACGCCGCCGCGGAGGCTGAGGCGCTCGGTGTTGCCGGAGGAGCCGGTGAGACCGAGGTCGATGCTCCCCGACCACCCCTGGAAGAAGCCCGGACGCGGGGGCGGAGGAGGCGGGGGCGGGGCCTCGCCGGTGGCGACCAGCGTCCGCAGCGATTCCTTTGGAATCGTGATCGTGCCCAGAACGGGGTGCTCGATGACAAGGCCGTCGCCCTTGCGTTCCTTCAGCGTGCCGTCGAGGATCTCACCGGTGGTGAGCGTGGCCTTGACAGGCGTGCCCGGGACGCTGGGCGAGTCAGTCTGGCCAAGGGCGATGGGAGCGGAGCAGAGCAGCCCGGCAGCGGCGAGCCGGAGCATGGATTGGAGCGTTGTGGGCATGGCATCGGTCCTACGGGCCCGGCGCTTCCCCCAAGCGTCGGGCTCGGCTGGACACGCTACAGGGCGGCGGCGGCTGGTGCAAGCCCCGGCCTTGCCCCGGGAGAGGCCGTGGACCGAGTGAACCGGCGTGCGCCGCGTACGATCCGCGTTCCATGCCGCTGCTTTCGGCCACGAACGTCTGTTATTCGATCGGGCAGGAGCCGATCCTCGACCGCGTCTCGCTGGGCGTCGAACCCGGGGAGCGTGTCGGGATGGTCGGGCGCAACGGCTGCGGCAAGAGCACGCTGCTGAAGGTCCTGGCGGGGATCTACAAGCCCGACTCCGGCGAAGTGGTGCTCCAGCGCGGGGCCCGGGCGGGGTACCTGACGCAGGACCCGGACCTGAAGCCCGAGCGGACGCTGCGCGAAGAGGCGGGGGCGGCGTTCGTCGAACTGGCGCGCCTGCACGCGGAACTCGACGGCGTCTTCCGTGAGATGGAGACGGCGGACGAGGCCGCGCTGGAGCGACTGCTGCGCCGGCAGGGCGAACTGGAGAAGCAGATCGAGGCCGCCGGCGGGTACGCGGTGGACCACAAGATCGACGCGATCCTCCATGGCCTGGGGTTCGTTGATGCGCAGTTCTCGGTGAAGGTCGCGCACCTCTCCGGCGGGCAGAAGGGGCGGCTGGCGCTGGCGAAACTGCTGCTGGACGATCCGGACATCCTGCTGCTGGACGAGCCGACCAACCACCTCGACATCGCCGGGCGCGAGTGGCTGGAGACGTTCCTGCGCGAGGAGTACCGCGGCGCGGTGATCATGGTCAGCCACGACCGCTACATGCTGGACAACGTGGTGACGCGGATCATCGAGGTCGAGCGTCCGCCGGGGGGGCAGGTCGGCGGGCGGCTGATCGAGTATCCCGGCAACTACAGCGCGTTCGTCGAACTGCGGGCCGAGCGGCGGTTGGCGCAGTTGCGGGCGTACGAGAATCAGCAGACCAAGTTCCGGCACGAGGAGGCATACATCCGCCGCTACAAGGCGGGCCAGCGGGCCAAGCAGGCCCGCGGCCGCGCCACGAAACTCGAGCGAGAAAAGCGGGACAACATGCTCGAGCGTCCCGCGGAACTGGCGGCGATGAAGTTGGATCTGCCCAAGGCGCCGCGCTCGGGCGACCTGGTCGTGGTCGTGCGCGACGCCTCGAAGGCGTACACGCTGCGCGCCGGCGATGTGCAGGAGGACGGCGCCGCCGCCGGGACGCGCAAGGTGCTCTTCCAGAACCTGACGGTGACGATCTCGCGCGGCGAGCGCTGGGCGGTGATCGGCCCCAACGGCGCCGGCAAGACGACGCTGGTGCGGGCGATCCTCGGCGAGTTGCCGCTGGATTCGGGGACGGCGAGGCTCGGGGCGAACGTCGTCATCGGCTACTACTCGCAGCTCCCGACCGAGCCGGACGCCGACCTGAACGTGTACCAGTTCCTGCAGGCGGCGATCCGACGCGAGCGCCCGGACTTGACGCTCAGCGAGCAACAGGCGCGGAACCTGGCCGGGGCGTTCCTGTTCGCCGGGAGCGAGCAGGAGAAGCCGATGGGCGTCCTCAGCGGCGGCGAGCGCAGCCGCGCACGCCTCGCGGCGCTGCTGGCGAGCGCCAAGAACCTGCTGATCCTCGACGAGCCGACGAACCACCTCGACATCATGTCCGCCGAGCGGCTGGAGGAAGCCCTCGCGCTGCCGGACGAGGAGGACGACGAGTGGGGGTACGACGGCACGCTGATCCTCATCAGCCATGACCGCGCGCTGATCGACGCGACGTGTGACCACCTGCTCGTGCTCGACGGGCACGGCGGCGTTGAGGTCTTCCACGGCACGTACAGCGAGTGGCACGAGAAGGAACTGGCCCGCAAGCGCGAGCAGGCGCAGCGCGAGGCCGAGGCCAAGCGGCGCCAGGAGGAGCAGGAGCGCAAACGTGCCGCGGCTCAGGAGGCCGCCGCGAAGCCCGACGGAGGGAACGGGAGCGGGAAGCGTTCCAAGGGGAGCAAGGGTTCCGGCGGGCTGAGTTGGATGCCGGTGCAGCGGCTTGAGGAGGAGATCGCCCGCCTGGCCAAGAGGCTCAGCGAACTGGACCTCGAACTGGACCGGGAGGAGGTCTATCGCGACCGCGACCGGTGCACGGCCCTGCTCGAGGAGCGGGCGGCCATTCAGGCCGAGCAGGCGAAGTACGAGGAGGAGTGGCTGCGGCGGGCGGAGTGGGGGAGTGGCGGGGGGGGACAGTGGGCGCAGGATTTGCGCCGCCGTTACGACCGATCCAGTTTGACCAGCAGCCCGGGTTTCCCGGGGCCGCTGCCCGGCGTCGTGCCGGATGGCACAGGCCGGCGCGGTATACTCGGCTTGAAGCCGGCGAAGCCGGTGTGCCGATGCACCTACGAACGACGGACGGGGCCGGCAGGCGGGGTTGCGAGCCGCGTATGAACGACGAGCGAGTGCATCTGACGCGCCGCGAGGTGCTGATTTCCGGCGGGCTCCTGGCGGGGGCCGCGCTGATGGGGGGCTTGTCGGGGTGCGGCGGGACTCGCGGGCCCTCGAGCGCCCTCCCCGGTCCGCTGTGGCCGTCGGATTCCAGCGGGCCGGTCGTCGCGCAGCCCACGCCCACGCGGCTGCCGCAACCGGCGCCCGACCTGTCGCTCCCGGAGGGGGTGATGCCGCGGTCGGCGTGGACGCGGGCCGGCGTGGCCAACCCGCGCGACATCAACCCGATGAACGGGATCAACCGGATCACCGTGCACCATGACGGGATGCCGCCGGTGGACCTGCGGCACGAGGGGGACGTCAAGGCGCGGCTGGAGCAGATCCGGCGGGCGCACGTCACGCGGCGCGACGGGCCGTTCGCCGACATCGGGTACCACTACATCATCGACCCGACCGGGCGGATCTGGGAGGGTCGGTCGATCCGCTACCAGGGCGCGCACGTCAAGGACGCCAACGAGCACAACCTGGGCATCATGCTGCTGGGGCACTTCAACCACCAGCGGCCGACGCCGCAGGCCCTGGCGGCGCTGGACCGGTTCGTGGCGAGCCAGATGGCGCGGTACAACGTGCCGCTCTCCCGGGTGTACACGCACCAGGAGATCAAGCCGACCGAGTGCCCCGGGTATCACCTGCAGCGGTACATGCTGCAGACGCGCGGGCGCGGCGGGACGCTGGCCCTCGCCGCCAGCCGCGGCGGGCTCGCGGGGTGATCAGGCGTGCGGTTCTGACGACGCGGGGGCGCGGAGGGCTTTGAGCACATTGGGAAGCGAGGCCACCAGCCGCGCGGCGGCGCGCGGGCGGGTGCGTCCGCGCCGCCATGCCACGGCCAACTGCCGCGTCGGCCGGCTCTGGCGCAGGTGCAGATAGCGCCAGCGGCTCTGGCCGTAGGCCGCCGCGGCGCACTCGGGAACGATCGAGACGCCCATGCCGGCGGCGACGAGTTCGAAGACGGTCGCGAGTTGCGCGGTGCGGCACACGATCGTGGGTGAGACGCCGCGCGAGGCGCAGAAGCCCTGGATCTGCCGCCCGAGGCAGTGGGCCTCGTCCAGCGCGATGGCGGGCTGCCCGCGGAGGTCGGCGAGTGTGATGAAGGGGCGGGTCGCGGAGGCATGGCCGGCCGGGACCGCGACGAGCAGTTCCTCCTGCGCGAGCACCTCGACGTCGAGGCGGTCGTCCTCCAGCGGGGTGCTGACCAGGGCGCAGTCGATCTCGCCGGCGGCCAGGGCCTCGACAAGGTTTTCGGTGTAGTCCTCGCGCAGCGTGACGCGGCAGGCGGGCATCTCGCTCCGCAGAGCCGCGAGGGCGGCGGGGACGACGTACGGCGCGATCGTTGGGATCGCGCCCAGCGCGAGGCTGCCGGCGCCGGCCTCGACGTCGGCGGTCAGGCCGCTCTCGATCGACTCGATCTCCGCGAGGATGCGCCTTGCCCGCGGGAGCAGGGCTCTGCCCGCGTCGGTGGGGCACATGCCGCGCGGCGTGCGGTCGAACAGGGGCGTGCCGAGGCTCTCCTCGAGTTTGCGCAGCGCGAGGCTCAGCGACGGCTGCGCGACGCCGCACCGGGCTGCGGCGCGGC
>CALAFV010000272.1 GCA_937891445.1 uncultured Phycisphaerales bacterium
ATGCCTAATGCCTAATGCCTAATGCCTAATGCCTAATGCCTAGTGCCTAGTGCCTGATGCCTAGTGCCTAATGCCTAGTGCCTCCCAACCCCCACCTTCTTCAACTCCTCCAGCAGCCTCGCCTCGTCCCAGGTCTCGATCCCCAACTCCCGCGCCTTGGCCAGTTTCGAACCAGGGCTCTCCCCCACGATCACCACGCTCGTCTTGCTCGACACCGACCCGGAGACCTTCGCCCCCAGGTTCTCCAGCACCTCCTTCAGATCCTCACGCTCGTACGACTCCAGCGTCCCGGTGATGACGAACGTCTTGCCCGCGAAGGGCCCGCCCGCCGCGGCCGCCCCGCCCTTGCCCGGCTCGCGGTACTCCCTGCTCGTCAGGTCCACCCCCACCTTCTTGAGTTCCTCGAACGTCTTCCTCGCCGCGGCCGAGTGCAGGTACTGGTAGACCACCGGCGCCGTCGTCAGCCCCAGTTCCGTGCTCGGCCGGTCCCTGGGGTCCTCCGGCATCCCGTACCGCGCCGCCTCCTCCTTCGTCATCGCCTTGGGCCGAAGTTGCGGCTCATCCGCCGCCAGCAGCGCATCGATGTCCTTGAACTGTTTGGCCAGCAACTTGGCCGTCGCGTCCCCCACGTGCCGGATCCCCATCCCCGCGAGCACCTTCGCCAGCCCGCGCCCCTTGGCCGCCTCGATCCCGTCCAGCAGGTTCTGCACCTTCTTCTCCCCCATCCGGTCCAGTTCCACGAGCCGGTCGCGGTACTTGTGCAGCCTGAAGATGTCGGCGAAGGAGTTGAGCGGGATGCCCCCCTTGCCGTCCTTCGACGTCGCCCGGATCAGGTCAACGGTCTTCTCCCCCAGCCCCTCGATGTCCATCTGCTTCCGCCCCGCGAACCAGATGATCCGCTCGCGGATCTGCGCCGGGCACTCGGGGTTGATGCACCGCCGCTGGGTCTCCAGTTCCGGGTTCTCCGCGGCCTCCGGCGGCTCCACCTCCACCGGCCCCCCGCACTCCGGGCACACCTCCGGCGGCTCGACCGGCCTGGCGTCCCGCGGCCGCTTCTCGAAGACCACCCCCACCACGTACGGGATGATCTCCCCCGCCTTCTCGATCTCCACCGTGTCCCCCACCCGGATGTCCTTCTTGCGCACCAGCCCATAGTTGTGCAGGCTCGCGTGCTTCACCAGCGTCCCCGCGATCACCACCCCCTCCATCACCGCCCGCGGCGTGATCTTCCCCGTCTTGCCCACCCAGTGCTCCACCGCGAGCAGTTTCGTCGTCTTCCGCTCCGCCGGGTACTTGTACGCCACCGCCCACCGCGGGCTCTTGCTCGTCCGCCCCATCCGCTCCTGCAGCGCCCAGGAGTCCACCCGCACGACCATCCCGTCCGTCGCGTACGGCAGCGAGTGCCGCTCCTGAGCAAACTTCTGGATCGCCTCCCAGATCTCCTCGATGTCGGTCGAGCGGCAGCGGATCGGGTTCACCGGGATGTGCAGCGCCTTGAGGCGTTCGATGAACTCCGAGTGCGACGACGCGAACTCCCCATCCTCCAGCAGCCCCCGCCCGTGGGCCACGAACCCCAGCCGCCGCGACGCCACGATCTTCGGGTCCAGTTGCTTGAGCGTCCCCGCGCACGCGTTGCGCGGGTTCATGAACGGCTCCTCGTCCTCCGCCTCGCGCTCCTTGTTGATCCGCGCGAACTCCGCCAGGGGCATGTACACCTCGCCGCGGATCTCCAGCACCTCCGGCACGTGCCCCCCCCTCCCCGCCTCCAACCGCGTCGGCAGCGACCGGATCGTCCGCACGTTGCTGGTCACATCGTCCCCGCGCACCCCGTCCCCGCGCGTCACCGCCCGCACCAGCCGCCCGCGCTCGTAGCGGATCGACATCGCCACGCCGTCGATCTTCGCATCGCACACCAGCACCGGCCCACCCCGCTCCCCCGCGGCCTCGAACAGCGACCCGCCCTTGGCGCCCTCGCGCGCCCCGCACAGCCGCATCACGCGGTCGTGCCACTCCAGCAGCCCCTCCTTGTCGTACGTGTTGTCGATGCTCAGCATCGGCACCGAGTGCTCGACGACCTCGAACCCCTCGATCGGCTCCCCGCCCACGCGGTGCGTCGGGCTCTCCGGGTCGTCCAGTTCCGGATGCTCACGTTCGATCTCGGCCAACTCCGCCAGCAGCCGGTCGAACTCGGCGTCCGACATGATCGGCTTGGCGTCGACGTAGTACGCCCGGTTCGCGCGCTCCAGCAGGTCGCGCAGTTCCTTCACCCTCACCCGCAGATCGTCGATCGATGCTCGTGTGCTCACGCGCCCATGGTACCGCTCCCTCGCCTCAGGTGGGACCGAGCCACCCGCCCCCGCACCTGCTCACCTGCTCACCTCCGTCTCCCTCTCTACCCTCCCTCCACTATGGCCTGGATCATCCTCCTGCTCGCCGCCGCCTGCGAAATGGCGTGGCCCCTGGGCGTCAAATACACCGCCGGCTTCACGAAGCACCCCTTCGCCGCCGCGGCGACCTTCCTCATCATGCTCCTGAGTTTCGCCCTGATGGGCCTGGCCACGCGCGCCCTCCCCGTCGGCACCGCCTACGCCGTCTGGACCGGCCTGGGCACCGTCGGCATCGTCCTCATCAGCATCGTCCTCTTCCGCGAACCCGCCACCCCCGCGCGCCTCGCGTGCCTGGCCCTCATCATCGTGGGCGTCATCGGCCTGCGCTACCTCGAAGGCCCGGGAACACACGCCGCCGGCTCGGCCGCCGAGCCATGAGCCCGAAAAGCCCGCCCTGCCCCTGATACAGCTACACAATCAGAAACACACGCCGGACGGCGACAGAACGCAACGTCACCCGACTCCCGGGTTCTACAGCGTCACTCGTTATTCATGGGTACGCAAGCTTCACGATCGATATGCAATCCTCATGTTCCCGCAATGGAGACAAGACCACCAACGATCGTCTCAAGGAGATCGCTCGCTACGGCGACGCAACTCTCTGCTTGGCGCCAGTCCTGATTGTCTCACTGGCGGAAACAATCGGCCGTGCGCTCTGATCACAGAAGACCCAGCCTGCGCACCTGCTTCATCGAAATGTACAAGTGACGCGGGTCGTCACGCAACTCGACAAATCCGTACTTCAGATAGAACCGCTTCGCATTCTCGTCGATCGCGACGACCTCGACGGCATGAATGCCCAGTTCTCGCTCCGCGCGGGCGACTCGGCACAGGGCATCGATCAGCAGATGCTCTCCGAGCCCCTGCCCCTGCACGGACCGGTCCACGGCCAGCCGCCCCAGGTGCGCAACCGGAACGGGGTATCGCGGCAGACGCTTGCGCTGCTCGTCCGTCAGGTCTTCGAGCCTGACCGACCCCGCGGCCAGCGAGTAATAGCCGCGAGCGATTCTCTCCCCGGGCCGCACCGCCACAAACGTGCGGCTGACACCCAGCCTCTGGTTCTGGCCCGCGTACTGTTTCAAGAACACATCAAGCGTCTCGTGCCCGCACGAGAACGCACCGCAGTCGTGACTCGACGCGAACCCCTCGACCAGCCAACTGATGGGATCAGCGCCCACGACGTTTCTTGTAGCGTTCCGCCGCCGCCTTCAGGGCAGCGTTGGGCTCACCGGGATCGTCGAGCATCGCCAGAAAGATCTGCGAGTCGCGCGCCGACAGCGTGCGAGTTGTCTCGCTCTGGATCGCCTCTTCGGCGGCCTTGAGGAGCTCCCCAATGGCGAAACTCGATACCGTCTGGCCACGAAGGCTCGCCGCGCGCTCGATCAGCGCCTTGTGCTCCGGCGACACCCGGAAATCGAGCCGGGCAGACTGCGGGTTTGGAAGGGCGCGCATGGGTCAAGCCTC
>CALAFV010000273.1 GCA_937891445.1 uncultured Phycisphaerales bacterium
GCGCCGTTTTTGGGGGGGCGCGAGATCGCGATCGTTCCGTGACAGGAGCGGTGGCTACCTGCGCCCGGCGATCGCGGCCGCAGGAGTGACGGATGCCGAGACTCCCGTGCTTCGCAGCCTCTGCGTCCAGTCCACGAGGCTCTGGAGCAGTTCACGGATCAGCCGCCTGGATGTCTCGTCCTGCAGGTTCCCCTGCGCGTCAAAACGCTCAGCCGCGTTGCTGATCATCACCTCGGGCCGGTTGACCGGGTGCACGTCGAGGAAGACGAACACCTGTCGCAGGTGGTACTGGGCCCGCGCCGTGCCGCCGGCCCCGATGGATGCCCCCATGATCGCCGCGGGCTTGCCGGCCCATGCGTTATCACCGTACGGCCGGGAGGCCCAGTCGATCGCGTTCTTCAGCACGCCCGGGATCGAGTAGTTGTACTCCGGTGTCGCGAACAGCAGGGCGTCGGCGGCGCGGATCCGCGACTTGAGTTCGATGACCTTCGGGGGCGGGTGCTGCTCGTCGTCCTGATTGAAGGCCGGGATGCCGTCAAGGTCGAAGACCTCGATCTTCGCTCCTTCCGGCGCAAGTTGCGTCGCGGCGCGCATCGCGCTGCGGTTGTATGAGTCACGCCGCAGACTGCCGACGATCCCGAGGATGTTGCACGTGGTGCTCATCGAATCACTCCTCTCTGCGCGGCCCGAGGTCCGCCGCGGGCCCGGGCGGAACTCGCCGGAGCGCCACTCGCCGCTGTAAGGAATCGCTGCGGCCGGATCGCGGGGCGCCCTGCCGTGGTCGAAGGTATCGCATCCAGCCGTTCCTCGCGTGAATCGCTCTCAATCGCCCAAGGGGCGGTTGGTGCCTGCGCGAGGCATCCCTCGGAAGCGTGCCGATGCGCACGGGCCGCGCGCGGCTCTCGGGGAATCCCGGATATGACTCGCCGGGCACGAGACTTGAGTGGCGCAGGCGGCTGGGGCGCTCGGTCTCGTGATTGACTTCACGCCCTGCCGTCACAAGATAGCCGCGCGGGCACGCGACACTCGCGTGAGCACCGGCCGATACACCCGGCGCCGCGCGTCGGCGGCATGCGCCGGGACGCCCGGCGAGAGCACAACCGTGAACGACGATGGAACATCGGTCGTCGGAATCTCGCCCCGGGCCGCTGCGGCCGATCGCGGTCCGAGCGGGTCGCCGCACCGGGTCGCGCGGGAGGGACCGTTATGAGCACCGCGATACCCCTCGAGAAATCGAGGATGCAGCGGGTTCTTGACATCGTGGAGCGCGTGGGCAACCAGGTCCCGCACCCCGCGGTCATCTTCCTCCTGCTGATCCTGGCCACCATGCTCCTGGCGCACGTGTTCTACATCTCCGGCGCCGCCGTCGAGTTCGAGCGGATCAACCCCGAGACGCACGAGATCGAGATCGCGACGGCCGAGGCCAGGAGCCTGCTGACGGGCGAGGGCGTGCGGCACATGTACACGTCGATGATCCCGAACTTCATGGGGTTCACGGCCGTGGGGCTGCTGATCGCGGCGATGATCGGCGTCGGGGTCGCCGAGCAATCCGGGCTGGTCAACACGCTGATCCGCAAGCTCGCGGCCGTTGCCCCGCGCTGGGCGCTGACGTACATCCTCGTCTTCGTGGGCATTCTCTCGAGCGTCGCCGCCGACGCGGGGTACCTCGTGCTGATCCCTCTTGCGGGGACAGCCGTCCTCACCGTGGGGCGTCATCCCGAGGCGGGGATCGCGGCCGGTTTCGCGGCCGTCGCCGGGGCGTTCACCGTCAATATGCTGATCAAGCCGCTGGACGCGGTGCTCACGGAGTTCACCAACGACGCCGTTCGGGCTGTCGACCCAACGCTCACAATTGACCTGACGGCGAACATCTGGTTCTCGATCGTCTCGGTGATCTTTCTGACGGTCGTGATCTCGCTGATCACCGAGCGCGTGATCGAGCCGCGTCTGGGCGAGTACCGGCCGGAGGGGGACGCCGGGTCCGAGCCCGCCCGCGGGATCTCGCCGCAGGAGTCGCGTGGCCTGCTCTTCGCGGGCATCGCGCTGCTGGCCACGTTGGCGGTGTTCGCCCTGCTGACGCTCCCGCCGGGGGCGCCGCTGCGCGACCCGGTCTCCGGGCGGCTGATCGGCGACACACCCTTCATGAGCCACCTGATCGTCTTCATCCTCGTGCTGTTCCTCGCAGCGGGAGCCGCTTACGGCTTCGGTGCGGGGACGATGAAGAACGCGACCGACGTCATCACAGCGATCGAGAAGTCGATCTCCGGCCTGGGCAGCCTGATCCTGCTGCTGTTCATCATCGCGCAGTTCGTCGCGTACTTCAACTACACGAACATGGCCACGATCCTCGCCGTGGCGATGGCCGATTGGCTCGACGGCTCGCCGATCGGTCCGCTGTGGCTGCTGCTGGGGTTTATCGTCGTCATCGCGATCCTCGACCTTCTGATCACCGGCGCGATCCCCAAGTGGGCCATCTTCGCCCCCGTGTTCGTGCCCCTCTTCGTCCGCCTCGGTGTGGCGCCCGAGGCGGTCCTCGCGGCGTACCGAATCGGCGACTCGCCGATGAACGCCGTCTCGCCGCTCAACGCGTACTTCGCGCTGGTGGTCACGTTCTGCCACAATTACAACAGGGACGCGGGCGTCGGCACCGTCGTGGCGCTGATGCTGCCGTACGTCGTGTGGCTGTTCGTGCTGTGGATGCTGCTGTTCGCGGCGTGGCAACTGCTCGGCCTCCCGTGGGGGGTATAGCGGGGACGCGGCGGTCAGTGCAAGGAGATCGACGCATGAAGTTCAGCAACCCTCCGGTGGACGAGCGGGCCGCCGAGCAGCGCCTCATGCGCTACCTCGCCGTCGAGGGGGTCAGCGGCCACGAGCGCGCGATCGCGGAGGCTGTTATCGACGACCTCGTTGAAGCGGGCGTGCCGCGTCGGGCGATCCGCTTCGACAACGCCGACAGGCGGATCCCGCTGCCGACCGAAACAGGCAACCTCGTCGCGAAACTCCCCGGGACGCGCCGCGGACCGGCCCTGGCCTTCGCGACGCACCTGGACGTGGTTCCCATCTGCGCAGGCTCGCGGCCCAAGCGCAAGAACGGCCGCATCGTCCCGCAGGGCAGGACGGGCCTCGGCGGCGACAACCGCACGGGGTGCGCGGTGCTTTCGACGCTTGCGCAAACAC
>CALAFV010000274.1 GCA_937891445.1 uncultured Phycisphaerales bacterium
ACACGTTCGCCGATACGCGGCGGCGCGGCCGCGTCATCGGCACGTCGGCCGCGGGGGGGCCGCCGCAGCGGCGGCTGGGCGCCGATGTCGAGGGCGTCCTCGCGATCGACCATCATGCGCTGCGGATCCAGCCGCTGACGATCCCAGGCTGGGGGCGCGCCGGCATCTCCTACGGCCCGGTGCGGCGCGAGCCCGGCGTGGCGCTCTCCGTATTCCTGGTCAACGGCCACAACCTCTCGCGGACGTACGAACTGAAGAGTTTTCCCGCGCAGGTGTGGCGGTGGATGGACGGGGCCAAGTGCACGCCGGTCTGGAAGCAACTTCTCGCGTGGACCCTGCACCACCGGCCGCGCGAGAGCATCGTCCGCAAACTCCGCCAGTGGTGGCGGCACCGCAAGGGCGGCCCGGGCGGGGGCGGCGAGGGAGGGCCCAACGAACTGTGGGAGAATCTCGCGGTCGGGTTCTTCGGCTCCCCCGCGCCGGTCAGGCCGCTCAGCGCCGGTAATGGGATGCTGGTGCGGGCTGCCGCGGATCTGGACAACGGCGAACTGTGCACCGGTGTCGCGGGCGAGACGCTGCCGGTGTTCCGCAGTTTCCAGAACGTGCAGGTGCACTACATCGTCGTGCTCCGCGAGCGAGGCGCGTCGTACTACGTCGCCGGGCCGGACTTTGAGGGCCTCGCGTCGCGCGGGCTGGGGGCGCACCCGCTGATGCGGCCGGTCGGCATCGACCCGTTCGACGCCACGGAGGACCTGTACCCCGGCGTGCACCAGGCCGTGCTGGGGGAGATCGGCTTCGGCATCGACTCCCGCGTGTACGGTGTGAAGGTCGAGCGTCTCCCGGAGGCGGCGTCCTGGTGCACGACCGCGCACGCGGCCGACCGACTCACGGGTGATGGGCCGCTGTCGTACGCCGAACGCGGCGGGGAGTGGGCCGCCGCGGGCGTGCTCCGGACCGCCGACGGCGCCGCGGGGGACGGGGTCGCGATGCTGGCGCCGGATGAGCCCAGCGGCCTGGTGCACGCGCTGCTGCACCGGGATGGAGCGGCGGGCGAGGCCGCACTGATCGTGCAGGTGGACCCGCGCCGGCGGCTGTACTTCGTGCTCGGCGAGGCGGGCGCACGCCTCGAACTTCGCACGGGCGACGATGCGCCGGGTGAGGTCGTGGCTCGCTCAGAGGGGCCGGTTCTTCCTGAGGGGACAAGCGGACCCATTTCCGTGCAGGTTCTTGACGATGGCACGTACGTTGGCGCCTCCGTGAACGGCCGGTGCGTCGCGACCGCCCGCGTCGACGACCGCGGCGGGTCTGGTACGGGAGGAGTGGGTGGGGTGGGGTTGGCGCTGAGCCCCGGCTGGCGGGCTCGTGACTTCGAGGCCCATCCTCGTGCCGTCCCGATCCCGGCCCCGCTCATCCTGGGCCAGCCGTGGGCGCCGGTCGGCTCGCGCGTCGTCGTGCGCGATACCTTCGCCGGTCCGGCGGGTCCGCTGGAGGGCCGGCGGACGGAGGTGGGGGATCGCACGTGGGCCCGTGTCTTCGGGCCGGGCCAGTTCGAACTCACCGGCGACGGGGCCGCACGCGTCGCGGCCGATCCCAAGCGCCCCTGCCCGGGTCGCACGATCTACGCCGTGGATTGGTCCGATCCCGATTTCGCCGACCTTCGCGTGCAACTGACCCCGCCCGGCACGCAGCGCGGCCAGAAGCACCGCTGCCGCGCAGGCTTCTGCTTCTGGCAGGACCCCCGCACGTACATCCTCATCAACATCTGGCTCGACGACATGATGAAGACGTCGTCGATCTCGTCGTTCTTCGTTGTCCGGGGCTTCGAGGACATCTTCGAGGCCGTGTGGACGTGCCTGGGCGAGCACCGCGTGCACTGGGGCTGTCCGGTGGATCTGCGCATGGTCTGTGACGGCGAGCGGTACCACGTCGCCGTCAACGGCGAGCCGGTGCTCTACCGGGCGCTGTCGGACGTCTACCCGACGTGGGACAGGATGAGGATCACGAAGGTCGGCCTGGCCGCGACGTGGGAGTGGGGGACCGATACGGGCTCGATCTTCCGCGACTTCACGGCCCGCTCGCGCTGAGCGGGCGTCACGCGCTCGTCGCGACGATGTGCGCGACGGTCCAGCCGACACCGTGGTAGGCCTCGCGCAGCCGCCGCACGGTGTATCCCCACGAGGTGATCAGCGCCGTCGCGGCCTCCACCTTCGGCTCCACGAGTTCCGGCTTTGCGTCGTCGAACTCGCAGATCAGCACGGGCTTCAGCCGCCGTGCCGTCCGCGCCAGGCCCGCGAGTACCGCCGCCTCGGCCCCTTCCACGTCCACCTTGATGACGGTGGGCTCCGGCGTTTCGCGCCGCTCGACGAGCCCGTCGATGGTGACCAGCGGCACGGTGATCAGCGGGCCGTCGCGGCGGGAGGTCGTGGACGCCAGCACGGCGCCCCCGGGGTGCGGGTCCAGGCGGAGTTCGGCCGTCCCCTCGTGGTCGGCGACCGCCGCCTCCACGACGACGATGTTCGCCAGCCGGTTAAGCGAGGCGTTGCGCCGGATCGCCGCGGCGTTGGCCGGCACCGGCTCGAAGGCGACGACCTTGCCCCGTGGCCCGGCGAGCCTCGCGGCGATCAGGCTGAAGAAGCCCGCGTTGGCCCCGATGTCGAAGAAGACGCCCCCCGGCCGCACGTGCTCGCCGATCGCCTCCTGGATCGGCATCTCGTTGGTCCCGCGGGCGTACCAGGCGCTGGCACGGCGCAGGTCCATCTTCAGGCCTTCCCCCAGCCCGCCCTTGATCGTGACCGGCCGCAGCGCCCGCACGCGCCGCGCGGTCTGCTTCAGTTTGCCCACCAGCCGTCGCGGCTTCATGTGCGGCCACCTTCGCGAAAGCCCCCCGCTCGCCAGCGTACGCCCCGGGGGTGTTCGTGGCAACGCCGCGGCGGGTCCGTCGATGGAGGACCCCCGCGGCGGCCGATATTGTGGGCCGCGGCCTGTCGCGGCGGCGATGGTTTATCGACAGCGGAACTCCTTGTGATCACCCCCGACCTCATCCAGAGCCTTCACTGCCCGTACTGCGGGTCGGGGCTTGTGCTTGATGAGAAGCCGGCGCCGGTGACCGCATCGGGGGGGGAGGGGGGGATCCAGTGGGCGGTCGTTGCCTGCGGCTGCTCGCGCTACCCGGTGGTTCACGGGATTCTCGTGCTGGAGCAGGGGGCGATGCTGCCGCGGGAGCACCTTGAGCGCAGCGTCGCGGCGCTGCGGACGGGCGATCGTGCCGGCGCCCTGGCGTGGGCTGCGCGGTCGTCCGACCTGGCGCGGCGTGGTCCGCTGGTGACGGCGGTTACGCGGCTGGTCAAGCCCGTTGCGCCGCGTCTGGCCGAGCGCTACGGCCAGCGCACAGATGCGGCAGTCCTGCTCGACGAGTCGCTCAGTTTCGAGGACCTCGCGCTGGCCACGCGGCCAACGCTCTTTGCTCATTACCTGGTCCAGCGCTTCGCGAACCCGAGCCTTATGGGGGCCGCGGCCCTCATCGCCGCGATGGGCGCGTGGGCCGCGGGGCTGCCGCGACGGCCGCGGGTGATCGACGTCGGCGCGGGGGCCGGACACGCCAGTTTCCTCATGCAGCGGCTCGCTCCGGCGGTGGACGTGATCACGTCCGACGCGGATGTGATCAGCCTGTGCCTGGCCCGGCGCATCCTCGGCCCGGCTGCCACGCTCATCGC
>CALAFV010000275.1 GCA_937891445.1 uncultured Phycisphaerales bacterium
GGAAGCCGCCGGGGAACTTGCCCGCCGCGGAGGTCTTCTCGCGGTAGTCCACCGTCAGCGGGAAGAAATCCAGCCCCTCGCGCGGAGCGGCCCGCACCACCGTCGCCAGCACCGTCGTCCCGGCGTAACTCGCCAGCACCGCCGCGTTGCACAACTTGGCGATCTTGCCGGTCTCCAGGGTCAGCGTGCGCCCGCCGATCTCCCGCTCAACTTTGATGTACGTCATCGAACCTTCTGCTCCCTGCACCGATCGGTGCATCGGGGCCCGCGCGCCCTGCGCCCGAAGGCGCCTCGCGGCGGGCCGAACCTGTGTGCGGCCGGTCCGGCCGCCTCAGGGGCAGAAGGCATCGGGCAGCACCGCCCAAGAACCCATTGGGGGAGGTGCCCGGTGCCCACTGCCTCCCAGACGGTCAGTGGCCGGATATGAAACCAAGCGGCCCGCGTCTCTTTCGAGACGCGGGCCGGGAAAAGCCGCTTACTTGCGCAGGCCGAGTCGGCCGATCACGCTCAGGTACCGTTCGCGATCGGTTCGCGCGAGGTACCGCAGCAGCCGGTTGCGCTTCCCGACCATCATGATCAGGCCGCGCCGGCTGTGGTTGTCCTTTGGATGCTCGTTCAGGTGCTCGGTGAGTTCGTTGATCCGTTGCGTGAGCAGCGCGATCTGAACGTCCGGCGACCCCGAGTCGTTCGGGTTCACGCGGAAGTCCTGGACGATCTGCTTCTTACGCTCAGCGGCGATCGGCATCGGTCGGTATCCCTCTCCGCCCGGCTCGGGCGGATTGCGTTCAGTTTCCTACTTGTAAGGTGACGAGTGTACGCACCGCTCCGGGGGGGATCAACAAAGGGCCCCCGCGGCAGAGCCCCGGTCCAAAACCGGACCGGGGAGGGGAGGGACGCCACGCTCGGGTGGAAGGCTTTCTTCCGGGTCAGGCCGACGTGGGAATCGCCTTCCCGCCGCAAATGGGTACGCTAGGCCATGCAACTCTCCCGACGCGTCCAGAGCCTTCGTCCGGCCGCGACCGTGGCCGTCAGCAACCGTGCCAAGGAACTCAACCGCCAGGGCATCCCCGTCCTCTCCTTCGGCGCGGGCGAGCCGGACTTCGACACGCCCCCCCGGATCAAGCAGGCGGCGATCGACGCCATCAACGCCGGCCTGACCAAGTACGCCCCCGCCGCCGGCGACCCGGAGACCCGGGCGGTCATCGCCGAGAAACTGACGCGGGAGAACGGCATCCCCGACTGCACCGCCCAGCACGTCGTCATCGCCGGCGGCGGCAAGCACGCCCTCTACTTGCTCTTCCAGGCCCTCCTCGACCCCCCGGCGCCCGGCGAGAAGCCCTGGGAGGTCCTCCTCCCGGTCCCGGCCTGGGTCAGTTACGACCCCATGGCCCGCCTCGCCGGCGGCGAGGTCGTCGAACTGGGCACGACCCCGCAGAACGACTTCAAGATCACGCCGGAGCAACTCGAGAAGGCGATCACCCCTCGCTCCCGCATCCTCCTGCTCAACTCCCCGAGCAACCCCTGCGGCACGATGTACACCCCCGATGAGATCCGCGCCCTGGCCGCGGTCGTCGAGCGTGCCGCGAGCACCATCGCACCCGATCTTGTGGTCATCAGCGACGAGATCTACGAGAAGATCATCTACGGCGGGATCGAGCACCTCTCCCCCGGCTCCCTCCCCGGCATCGCCGCCCGGACGATCACGATGAACGGCATGGGCAAGGCCTATGCGATGACCGGCTGGCGCGTCGGCTACCTCGCCGGCTCGGGCGAGTTCGGCCTCCAGGTCGCCAGGGCGACCGAGAAACTCATCGGCCAGATGACGACCAGCATCGCGCAGTTCGTCTTCCCCGCCGTGCGCACCGCCATCACGCAGTGCGCCGACGACGTGGAGCGGATGCGTCAAGCCTTCGCCCGCCGCGCCGAACTGATCTACTCGCTCGCCCGCGAGATCCCCGGCTGGGTCTGCCCCCGCCCCACCGGCGCGTTCTACCTCTTCCCCGACATCTCCGCCTACCTCGGCAAAACGTCCCCCGGCGGCCGGCCCCTCAAGGCCGCGCTCGACGTCGGCGAGGCCCTGCTCGAGGAATGCCGCGTCGCCGTCGTCCCCGGCGAGGACTTCGGCGGTTGCGGCCACCGGCACATCCGCATCTCCTTCGCGTGCTCGGACGAGCAGATCCGCGAGGGCATGAAGCGGATGGCGGAGTTCTTCGCGAAGGTGAAGTAACGCCCGCCAGCACATCCGCGGTGCCTTGCACCCCAAAGGGGCGCCCCTCAGTAGCCGGGGATCAAGCGAGCGTGCGCCCGGTTTGGGCGGCGGAAACTCATCCCGCCCCCGAAGGGATCGTCCGCCCGCGACCATCCCCCGCAAACACGCCCGCTGCGGCACTACACGAATCTGTGTATCGTCCCCACCCTCGTTGCACCACTGCGACCAAGTTCACGGCGCGGCCGCATCGTTGACACCTGCTGCCTGCTCCCCCCCACCAGCGTCCGCCCCCTCCTCCGCCAGCGTCACCACGATCTCCCCCCGCAGCCGGTCCTGCTTCACGTACACCCGGCGCTGCTTGACCAGTTCGAGCATCGCCAGGAACAGCCCGATCATCTCCGCCCGCGTCCGCCCCGCGAACATCGCCTGCAGCGGAATCCCACGCCGCTCCCCGCCGCTGGACGCCTCCTCCCGCAGCCGGTGCACGATGTCCTCGGCGTGCAGTTCGATCGGCGTCTCGTCCATCGCCACGTGGTGCTCGCCCACGCGCGTCATGTCCACCGTCGCCAGGATCTTGCTGAACGCCTCCAGCAGGTCCGCGAGGCTCACATCGTCGATGTCCACCGGCGGCGGCTCGGCCGATGGGTCCTCCGCCTTCAGCGCCCCGCCCGCCGGGAACCGCCGCTCCCATTCCCCACGCAGACGCTCCAGCGCCCCCGCGGCGTCGCGGTAGCGCTTGTACTCCAGCAGTTGCCGCACCAGGTCGGCCCGCGGATCGACCTCCTGGAAGTCCTTCCCCGGCCCCTGCTTCCCCTCGCCGTCGGCGCCCTCTGCCCCCGCCGCCGGCGTCGGCGCCAGCATGCGTGCCTTGATCTCCGTCAGCGTCGCCGCCAGCACGAGGAACTCCCCCGCGCGGTCCACGTCGATCGTGTCGATGTGCCGCAGGTAGTCGAGATACTGGTCCGCGATCTGCGAGATCGGGATGTCGGTGATCTCCACCTCCGCCCGCCGGATGAGGAACAGCAGCAGGTCGAGCGGACCCTCGAACGCATCCAGCCTGACGTGATATTCGTCGCTCACCGGACCCCGTTTCTTTCCCCACAAGGCCCCAAACCGCGGCCGCACGGGGCGTCCGCACCGGCCGTGACCAGTGTACCCTTGCCCGATGACGATGACCCCGACGCCCCGCCCCCCCACTCCGGCCCCCGCCGCGGCCGGCCGCGCAGCCGACCACCGCGCCGAGGAGCGGGCCCTGGCCGAGCGGATCCTCCAGGCCGAGAGCCGCGCCGTCGCCGGCCTGACCGCCCGCCTCGGGGAGGAGTTCCACGTCGCGGTTGACCTCATCGTCCGCTGCGCCGACTCCGGCGGCACCGTCCTGATCACCGGCCTGGGCAAATCCGGCTTGATCGGCGCCAAGATCGCCGCGAGCCTCACGTCGCTGGGCATCCCTTCCCACTTCGTCCACCCCACCGAGGCCGCCCACGGCGACCTGGGCAGTTTCCGCCCGCAGGACGTCTGCATCGCCCTGTCCTACTCCGGCGAGACCGAAGAGGTCGTGAACATCGCGGCCCTGCTCAAGCAGGACGGCATCCCGATCATCACGATCACCCGCGGCGAAGGCCGCTCGCGGCTCGAGCGGCTCCCCCCCCCCCCCCCCC
>CALAFV010000276.1 GCA_937891445.1 uncultured Phycisphaerales bacterium
GCTGCCGGTGCAGCCGGACCCGAGCCGCACGCCGCTGTTCGGCCAGCCGTTCCGCTGGTCGCCGCAGCAGCCGTACGGGCGGGCGGACTGGGACCTGATCCTGCGTGGTTTCTTCGACGCTGGTCGCGCGATCAACAGCGACCGGCTGAGTTTCGAGGAGGACCAGACGCTGCTGGGCATCGGCGTGGGGCTGGAGTTCCTGTTCAAGCGCAACCTGTCGGTGCGTGCCGACTGGGGCTTTGCGCTGGAGGAGGTCGAGGGAGAAGTGGACTCGGGTGACAACGAGATCCACTTCTCGGCGACGATCCTGTTCTGAGGCTGGGTTGGCGGGGGAGACGGCCGGGGGCGGGGGTGTGTTCAAGGACGAAAGCAAACGCCCGCTGCCCGCGCGGGCGACAGACAGACGAGGAGTTGGTCATGAAGACGGCGATGGGCAGGAAGTCGAGGCTCGGGGGCGGCGTGGTTGGTCTGAGCCTGGGCAAGTACGCCTTCGTGGGCGGCGGGGTGCTGTCGCTGCTGGCGGGGCCGGTCTTCGCCGGGCCGGAGGGCGGGCAGGTCGTGCGTGGGAACGCCACGATCTCCAGAAGCGGGGACGTGACGACCATCCACGCGGGCCACAACGCGATCATCAACTGGAACTCGTTCAACATCGCCGGGCATGAGACGGCTCGGTTCGTGCAGCCGGATGCGTCCAGCCGCGTGCTCAACCGGATCAGCGGCGCGGCGCCGTCGGTGATCGACGGGACCCTGCTGGCCAACGGCACGGTGTACCTGGTCAACCCGGCGGGCGTGATGTTCGGCAAGGACGCGGTGATCAACGTCGGCGGGATTTACGCCGCGGCCGGGCACCTGTCGGACGAGAACTTCCTGGCGGGGATCAACCACTTCCAGCACGTGCAGGGGGCGGTGACCAACGATGGGCGGATCGACGCGGGCGTTGCGCACCTGATCGGGAAGCAGGTCACGAACAACGGTGTGATCCTGGCGCACGACGCCATGACGATGGTGGCCGGGAGCGACGTGTACATCGGCCAGCATCTGGGCCGGATGATGGTGCGGGTGGACGCCACGGAGGCCGCGGCCGCGAGCGCGACGCCGGCCTCGACGGGGGTGACCAACTCCGGGACGGTCGCCGCGCCGCGCGTGACGATGGCGGCGGGGGACATGTATTCGCTGGCGATCCGCAACACGGGGACGGTGCGCGGATCGGACATCGCGCTGCAGGGCGGGCGCGGCGGGAAGGTGGAGGTGAGCGGGACGCTGGACGCGTCGGACACGGCGCCGGGGCGGACGGGCGGGCACGTGGAGGTGCTCGGCGAGCGGGTCGTGCTCGACGGCGCCACGATCGACGCCTCGGGCGCGGCCGGCGGCGGCACCGTGCTCGTCGGCGGCGACTACCAGGGCAAGGGCCTGACGCCGACGGCGCAGCGCACGGCCGTGAGCGCCGACTCGGTGGTGCGCGCCGACGCCACGGAGAAGGGGGACGGCGGCAAGGTGATCTTCTGGGCCGACGACGCGACGGGGTTCTTCGGGCACGCGTCGGCCCGCGGCGGACCGGAGGGGGGCGACGGCGGGTTCGTGGAGGTGTCGGGGAAGAACTACCTGTCGCTGACGGGGACGGTGAACACCTCCGCACCCAAGGGCAAGGTCGGCACGCTGCTGCTGGACCCGACGGACGTGGAGGTCGTCGCGGGCGACGTCAACAGCCTCGACGACGTGGATGCGTTTCTAGATGACGACATCGGCCCGGGCATGACGCAGATCGGGGCCAACACGATCGTCGAGGGGCTGGACGACGCGGACGTCATCATCCGGGCCACGCGGGACATCATCGTGAGCGCCGACATCGATGCAAGCGGCAACAGTGAGACGCACGACCTCGTGCTCGAGGCCGGCCGCAGCATCGAAATCGGCGCGAACATCACGCTCCACGGCGGGTTCACGGCGATCGTGAACTCCGCTTCCAACGACGCCGGGTCCCACCCCGAGGCGGCCGTGTTCACAATGAACGTCGACACGAAGATCGACACCTCGGCGACGGACTCGCCGATCACGATCACTCTGCTCGGGGGCGCCGGCGGTGCAGACCCGACCGGGCACATCACGCTGAGAGACCTCGACGCCGGCGCGGGCGGGATCTTCGTGACCAACGTCGGGCCGACGCCCAACAGCGGGATCGTCACCGCGGGCACCATCACCGGCGGGGTGATCACGTTCAACTCGCGCGACGGGGTCCACCTCGGGGGCAATCTCGTCGGCAACGGCGAGGTCACGCTCAACACGGACCTCAACAACGACGGCAACGGCGGCCTGGGCGTTGACGACGGGTTCGGCGTCACCACGAACAACCACCGGCTGATCATTTCGGGCGCGAACCTGAACCTCAACGCGACCGGCACGCTCAGCAGCGGCACCGCGGAGATGGTCATCGGGGTCACCAACAACGGGGGCGTCGGCCTGGGCGACGGCACGGGGGAGATGCAGATCTCCGGCTCGGAACTGCAGCGGATCACCGCCGCCACGCTGACGATCGGGGCCAACGGCTCGTTCGACGTCAACAACGTCATGGGGGCCGACAGCGCCAACATCGGGACGGTGGTGCTGGAAGCGACCGGCGGCGATTCCTCTTCGATCACCTTCCAGACGGCGGCCTCGACGTTCCACGCCCTGACCGCCAGGGCCGACGGCGACGTGACGGTGAGCGCGGACCTGACCACCGACACGGGCGGCCTGACGCTGGAGGCGGACGCGGACGGCAGCGGGATCGGCGAGCTGACGCTGGACGAGAACGTGATTCTGGATAGTTCGTCGAACTTGATCCGCCTGGCGGCGGCCTCGTTGGCGATCGACGACTCGGCGGTGATCAGCGCGGGGGCGGCCGACGTCGAGTTCCTGCCGAGCACGGCGAGCGCGAGCATCGGCATCGAGGACGCAACGCGGGACTTCTACATCCGCGAGGAGGACCTGCTGGCGGTTTCGACCACCGGCGCGGTGTACGTCGGCCACGTCGACGGCTCGCACCAGATCACGATCGGCACCGACGCCCCGGTCGACCTGTCGTCGAAGAACTACGACCTGGTGCTGCGGTCCCCCGGCGGCGTCCTCACGCCCGCGGGGAGCGTCACGTTCATCAACAACGGGCTGACGGGCGCAACTAACCGCATCGTGAACTTCGTTACCGGCACGGTGACGGGGCTGGATGCCCCGGCGACCTCGGTGACCATCGGCGGGGCGACGGGCACGCTGCGGTTCGAGACCAGTGGGTCGGTCACGATGAACACGGCGGTGGCCCGGGTGTTCGACAGCCACGCGGGCGGCGGCCTGACGCTTTCGAACACCGGCGCGCTCGACCTGATCCAGGTTGGCGTGGACGGGGCGATGAACGTGGCGGGCACCGGCGCGATCAACCTGAGCCAGATCGACGTCAACGCAGGGTCGCTGACCGTGACGGCCGGCGGGGCGGTTGACCTGGCCCAGGTCGACGTCCAGGGGCCGATGAGCGTGACTGCCGGCGGGACCATCACCGACAGCGGGAACCTGTCCATCAACGGCGCGGTCACGCTCAAGACGCTCAACAACGCCGGCGCGGACATCACGCTCGACAGCGCCGGCAACATGTTCGGCACGATCACCGCGGCCGCGCTGATGATGGACGACGAAACCCCGGCCGGCGGCGACATCACCATCGTTGAGAACGGGACGATCGCGATCAACGGCGTGCAGACGGCGGGCAATGCGTCGTTCCAGGCCGCCAACGGCATGACCCTGGCTTCGGTGAACGTTGGCGGCAACGCGACCTTCATCGCCGGGCAGGCCATCACCGACTCGGGCGCGCTGACGATCGGCGGCGTGGCGACCTTCCGCACGCTCAACGACGCCGGGGCGAACATCACGCTCGACAACACGTCGTCCACATTCGGCTCGATCATCGCGGCGGCGCGCAACGCCGCCGATTCGGCCGACGCCGCCGGCGACATCAGCATCTTTCAGAGCGGGGACATGGCGCTCACGACGGTGCGGACGGCCGGGAACGTCTCGTTCGAGTCCACCGGCGCGATGGATCTGGGCTCGATCACCGTCGGCGGCACCGGAACGTTCGTTGCCCGCGGCGCCATCACCGACAGCGCCGATCTGAGCATCGGCTCGACCTCGACGTTCAGGACGATGAACAACGCCGGCGCGGACATCACGCTCGACAGCGCCGGCAACGTCTTCGGTTCGATCACCGCGACGGCCCGGACGGCGAACGATCAGAACCCCGCCAACGGCAACATCACGATCGTCGAGAACGGGGCGATGACTCTCGCGGTCGTGCGCACGGCGGGGAACGCGTCATTCCAGGCCGCCGGCGGGATGGATCTGGGCTCGGTTCAGGTGGGGGGCGCGGCGAGCTTCGTCGCCGGGCAGGCGATCACGGACTCGGGCGCCACGACGGTCACCGGGGCGGTGACGTTCCGCACGCTCAACGACGCCGGCGCGGCGATCACGATCGACAATGCGGGCTCTTCGTTCGGCTCGGTAACGGCGGAGGCTCGCAACGCGGCGAACAACGCCGACGCTCCCGGCGCCATCCTCATCCGCGAAGACTCGACGATGGACGTCGCGGCCGTGCGGACGACCTCCACGGTCGAGTTGCGGGCGACCGACATCAACATCACCGGGGCGGTGGTGGGCAGCACGATCACGCTGCGGCCGGTGCAGGCCACGGCGCCGATCGCCCTCAACGGGGCCGACGCGACGTTCTCGCTCTCGACTGCCGACCTGGGCTTCCTGGACGCGTCCAACGGCGTGATCATCGGGGCGGTGGCGGGCGCTACCGGCGGGAATATCTCGATCGGCCAGAGCGGCGCGATCGACCTGTCCGCCGAGACCTACGACCTGACGCTCCGCGGCAACGCCGTCACGTTCACCAACGGGATCACGCTGGGCGACAACCGGACGCTGACGTTCAACACCGGACGTGTGGACGGCTCGAACCCCGCGGTTGATGTGACGATCCGCGGCGGGAATGGGACGGTGGTCTTCGACATCGCGTCCGACGCGACGGCGGGCGTGAACATCGACACCGACGTGGACCGTCTGGGCGCCAGCGATGTTCGTGTCGGGAACCTGGTGCTGCGCAACGGCGCGACGCCGCTGACGATCGGCGGACAGGTGAACGTCAACACCTCGACGGCGACCATCGAGGCCGACTCACTCGAGGTCAGCGGGCCGGTCAACGCCGGAGCGATCGTGGTGCGGCCGTTCACCGCCGGGCGGGCGATCAACCTCAACAGCGGCGCCGGCGGGCTGGACCTCTCGGCGGCGGAACTGGCGAACCTCAATACATTGGGGGCCGTCACCATCGGCGCGGCAAACTCGGGCCCGATCGCCATCGGCGGGGACGGCGCGATCGACCTGAGCGGTGAGAACTGGGCGTCGCTGACGCTTCGCGGCGGGGCGCTGACCTTCTCCGACACGCTGACGCTCCGCGACAACTCCACGCTCACGCTTGCGACCGGCGCGATTACTTCTGCCCCGGCCGGGGTGGACGTCGTGATCGGCGGCACGGACGGGTCGCTGGTGATCGACGCCACCGGCGCGGTGGGCTCCGCCGCGAACCCGCTGAGCACGGATGTGGATCGCCTGGCCGCGACCACGACCTCCGGGGGCGTCTTCGTCACCAACGCGGGCACGTTCGCCGTTGCGACGATCGGCGGCGTCTCGGGCGTCACCGCTGCCGCCGGGGAGGATGTGGAACTGACCACGACTGTGGGTGATATCAACGGCGAGGCTTCCTCTCCGATCACGGGCGACACGGTGACGCTGACCGCCGCGGGCGAGATCGGCGACACCGGCGCGGTCGCGACGGCGACGGGGACGCTGGTCGCCACCGCGGGCTCGGGGATCAACATCTCCAACACCGCGCCGGCGCTGACGGCCACGCTCACCTCCACGACCGGGCAGGCACTCCTCTCGACCAGCGGCACGCTGGCGATGGGCGGCGCGTGGTCGGCCGGGTCGCTCGACGTGCGTGCGACCGACATCGACGTGTCGCAGCCGATCACCACGACCGGCTCCACGGCCATCCGGCGCTCGACGCCCGGGACCATGGGCGTGGGCGACATCAACCCCGCCGACTTCGACATGTCGCTGACGGTGGCGGAACTCCAGAACATTACGGCCAACGGCCTGATCCTGGGCGGCGGCAACGTGTCGCTGCTGACCGTCAACGGTTATGACGGCGCAACGCTGCCGAACATCACCGGGACCGTGTCGGTGCTGGCGACCGCGCCGGGCGGGTCGGTCGTCTTCGGCCCCACGGCCTCCACCTTCCCCGCGCTGACGGCCACGGCCGAGAACGGGATCGACGTCAACGCGCCGATCGCCACGACCGTCGGCGCGATGACGCTCAACGGCGACTCCGACGGCGCGGTGGATGGCGACGACTCGATCGTTTTCGCCGCGGGGCTGATCATCGAGTCGCAGGGCGCGATGACGTTCAGCGCGGCCAACGGCGGCATTGTGGGCACCGGCGACCTGACGCTGCGCACGCTGAACACCGGCGCCGACCTGACCATCAACGACTCGATCAACATCGCCGGGACGCTGAACCTCGCCTCCGGCGGCGCGATCACGCTGAACGCGACCACCGCGGACGTCGTCGAGATCACGTCCGAGGATGGCATCACGCTCGAGGACGACCTGACCACGACGGCGGCGACGATCATCAACGCTGATTCCGACATGACCGGCCCGGGCACGCTGACCGTGGGGCCGGGCGCGACGATCTCGACGACGGGCCACAGCCTGCGCATCCTCGCGGCCGACCTGGTGCTGGAAGGCCAGATCACGACGGGCGACGCGGCGCTGACGATCCGTCAGAGCAACGGCGGGCCGATCGCTCTGGGCGCAGGTGGGACAGGGATGATGATCTCCAGCGAGGAGCTGTCGCGCATGACGGCCGGCTCGCTGACGATTGGCGGTGACACGACGTCCGCCATCACGGTCGGCGGCATTGACGCGGCCGATCTCCAGGGAATCGCCGGCGGCGTCACGCTCGACGCCTCGGCGCCCAGCGGGACGGTCACGTTCGCCGGCGCCGACTCCACGTTCGGCCTGCTCACGATCAAGGCGGGCGCGGGGATCGCGCTCAACGCCGGCCTGGACACGGGGGGCGCTGCGTTGACGATCAACGCGGACGCCGACGACGACGGAACCGGCGTTCTGACCGTCGGGGTTGGGGGGACGGTGACATCCAGCGGCGGCGATCTGACGATCACGGCCGCGGACGCGACGATCGACGGCACGATCAGTTCCGGGGCCGGGGCGTTCACGATCCTGGCTTCGGGCAACCGGCCGGTTGGCCTGGGCGCGACGGCGGTGGTGGACGGGCTCAACCTGAGCGGCGCCGAACTCGGGAGGCTGTCCGGGGCTTCGCTGACCGTCGGTGGTCCGAACGGCGGGTCGATCACGGTTGATGGGGTCACCGCGGCGGCGAGCCAGGGCTTCGACGGCGGTGTGAATCTCGTCGCTGGGGCCGATGGCGGGCGCATCATCTTCACCGGCGGCGCCTCGACCTTCCGCTCACTCAGCGCCAGCGCCGACAACGGCATCGCGGTGAACGCGGACGTCACGACGACCGCCGGCGCACTGACCTTCAACGGCGACGCGGACGGCGCGGCTGACGGTCTGGACGGCATCACCTTCGGCGGCACCCGGACGGTCACGGCGGCCGGCACGCTCACGCTGAAGACCACCAACGGCAGCGTCGGCGCCACCGGGCCGCTGACGCTCTCGGCCGGCGATCTGGTGCTGGGTGCGCCGCTCGCGGCCCCCGGGCAGGCGGTGACGATCACCCGCTCCAGCTCCGGAACGATCGGCCTGGGCGACGTGGACGCTGATGCGTTCGACATGACCATCAGCAACGACGAACTTGCGTCGATCACCGCCGGCTCGCTGACGATCGGCGGCGACCAGACGACGCTGGTCGAGGTGAACTCGGTGCCCTTCGAGAGCGCCGACGGCATCGCCGGCGTGCTCACGCTCCGCGCCTCGGCTGACGGCGGGCGCGTCCGGTTCGTGGGCGGCGCGTCGGAGTTCGTCACGCTCACCGTGCAGGCCGATGACGGCGTCGATTTCGATCAGAACGTAACGGCCCGCCTGGGCGCGATGGATGTGGACGGCGATCTCGACGGCGCGCCCGACACCCGCGACAGCGTCATGATCGCCGGCGATGTTGAGCTCTCCGCAGGCGGCGCGCTCACGATCCGCGCGACCACCGGCGGCATCCGGCTCACCGGCGGGAGAGGGACGACCAACGTGATGCGGTCCGCGGCCGATCAGGCGCTGACGCTCGACCGCGTCACGGCCGACGCCGGCGCGAGCCTCACGTTGACCTCGCAGGGGATCCTCGCCCTTTCCGGCGTCGATCTGGGCACCGGCGACTTCACGGCCACTGCGGACGTGGACAGCGACACCGACGGCGTCACGTTCTCTCTGCAGGACATCACGGCACACAACATCGTGCTTTCGGCCGGCACCGACAACAACGACACGATTCTGATCTCCACCGATTTCGCCGCCGGCGGCAACCTGATCATCCGCAACGCGTCCGTGGTGGAACTGGCGGGCGACGTGGACCTCACGGCCGGCGGGCACATCAATCTCGCCGAGGGCGTGGGGACGCTGCGTCTCACCGGTGCGGCCGGCACGACGAACATTCTGGAGGCCCTCGGCGACGGCGCCATCACGCTGAGCAACGTCACGGCGACGAACAACGCGAACCTGGTCCTCCGCGCCGAGGACACGGTTGCGATCTCCAGCCTCAACATCGGTTCCGGCTCGCTGACGATCAACATCGACACGGACAACGACGGCGAGAACGTCGCCACGCTGGGCTCGCTCACGGCCGGCTCGATCACCGCGAGCGGCACGGGCAGCAACGACAACCTGACCATCAACGGCGATCTGACGGCCTCCGGCGCGGGCGGCATCACGCTCGAGGGCGGGGCCATCGTGCTCCACAACAATCTGACGGCCAGCGCGGGCCCGGTCACGCTCACCGGCTTCATCAGGCTCACGAACGACGTAACCGTCGACACCTCGAACGCCGACAAGGACGTCAGCTTCCAGGGCCTGATCGACGGCGAGTTCCGGCTGACGGTGGACGCCGGCAGCGGCAACGTGCTCTTCGGCGGCGCCGTCGGCAGCTCGACGCCTCTGACCGGCCTGATCGTTTCCGACGCCGGCGGCCTGCGTTTCGACGGCAACGTCGCCGTCGGCACGCACGGGCTTGCCCTCTCGGCCGACTCCATCAGCCTCGGCGGCAGTGTCAACAGCGTCGGGGATGTGACGTTCTCCGGTCCGCTGACGCTCACCACCGACGTCACGATCGCAGGCAACGACGTCACGTTCAGCGGGACGATCAACTCCGACACGACCGCGCGGGCGCTGCGGGTGGAGACCAGTGGCAACGGTGCGACGTCGTTCGGCGGTGTGGTCGGCGGCACGTCGCCGCTTGCCTCGCTGTTCACGAACGCCGACGGCACCACCCGCCTGGGGACCAACATCTTCACCACGGGCGGCATGACGTTCCTCGACGCCGTGACCCTCACCGGCGACGTGCTGCTCCGCGACACCGGCGCCACGGGCATCGCCTTCGGCGGCACGATCAACAGCGACTCCAGCTCAACCCCGCGTGGGCTGACGCTCCTGGTCAACACGGACACCTCCGGCAACCCGCTGGCGACGCCGATCCCGGTCATCTCCTTCGGCGGCAATGTCGGCGCCACTGCGGCGCTGTCGTACCTGCGGCTGAACTACGACGAGGGCACGGGCGTGGACGGGCGGTCGACGCCCACCGCCGCGGCGACGATCGTCGCGCGGCCGCTGGACGCGACGGGCCAGCCGATCCCGGTGGACGGCTCGTTCGACCGCAACTTCGGCGTCTCGATCAACGCCCAGACGGTGACGATGGGCTTCAACGAGAAGTTCACGTCGCTCGGCGGGCTGTCGATCACCGCGTCCAACCAGGCCCGGCTCGGCGACCTGACCGCCGCGGGCGATCTGGTCGTCAACTCCCCGTCGATCGTGCTCCGGGCCCGCAACGCCGGCGGGACGCTGGACAAGGACGGCCTGCCGGACTTCGACACGGGGCTGGACATCGTCGGGCGGACGGTGAACTTCGCCGTGACGCCCACGATTGAGGGCGAGGGCTTCCCGCCCGTTACGTTCGGCACCGAGGACGGCACCGGCGACGTTGCTGGGACGCTGACGATGTTCTCGTTCCGCAGCTTCGGGTCGACGGACCCGGAGAACCTGGTCCTGAACAACGTGCCTCTCGACGCCCGCTCGGTCGGCCCGACCAACACCAACATCGCTCCGACGATCGCGGGCGCGATCCCGCGCGAGCGTCAGAGCGGCGACATCTCGCAGGACACCACGGTCGGCCAGTCCCAGCAGGAACAACTGCGCCAGCTGGGCATCTTCGCCCGCGAGCTGCGGCTGGATGAGTTCCTGGCGTTCCTCGTCGGCCGCTCGATCTACGACGACTACCCGACCCGCCCCGACCCCGATCCGATCGCGGGCGGCTACCAGGTGGCGGTGACGCGCCTCGCGGCCGACCGCGTCGAGCACCTGCTGGCGACGTACGACAGCATCTACAACCGCGACGTGGTGGACGAGAACGGACAGGCCGTCGTGGATCCGCAGACCGGGCGCACGCTCCGCGAGCCGCGCACCGAGGAAATCCGCGAGGCGCTGCAACTGGCGGTGCGCGAATACCGGCGCACCTCCGAGAGCCGCGAGTTCGACCCGGTGGGCTTCAGGGCCTACCTCGAGCAGACGCCGGAGCACGCCGAGGCGCTCGAGTTCATCGAGGGCCTGCGAGACCTGCTGACCCAGCTCGAACTCATCGGCCTGACGCCGCTGGAGTTCAGCGTCGCGCGGGACACGCTGCTCAAGGAGATCACTCCCCGCGGCATCCGCGCCGCCGACCTCCAGGCGGTGGTCACCGGGCAGCCGGCCGTTCCCGCCATCATCGAGTAACCCCCGGGCGGCCCACGGGCCGCCTTTTTTTCGCACGCACGAAAGCGACCCATGGCCTCAGTCGATCTCGACACCCTCCTTGCCGACCTCTCGCCCGAGTCCCCCTGCGGCGAGGACCTCTCCTACGACCCCGCCTTCCTCGAACTGGAGCGCATCGCTCAGGGAACGCCGGAGCAGCAGATCGGCGACACGATCATCCCCGCCGAGGAGCCCAGTTGGCGGGAGGTCAAGGACAAGGCGGACGAACTCTGGGGACGCTCGCGCGATCTGCGCGTCTTGCTCTACCGCACGCTGGCCGACTTGAAACTCCGCGGTCTCCCGGGGCTCCGGGATGGGCTCGTCCTGCTGCACGCGCTGGTCGAGCGGCATTGGGAGAACCTTTTCCCGAAGCTCGACCCGGACGATGACAACGACCCGACCGAACGCCTGAACATCATCGCGGCTCTGGCCGCGCCGCCCGAATCGTTCGGCGACCCGATGATGTTCCAGCGGCGGGTCCGCGAGGCCCCGCTGACCGATTCGCGCCGGCTCGGCCGGTTCGGCATGCGGGACATCCTGGTGGCCCGGGGCGAACTGACGCTTCCGGTCGCCCCGGACGGCTCTTCGCCCCCGGACATGGCGGTGATCGAGGGCGCGTTCGACGACACCGCTACGGAGTCGCTCGAGGAGGTGTCGCGAGCGGCGACCGAGAGCCTGGAAGCCATCAAGGCGCTCTCAACGGCCCTCGACGAGCGAGTCGGTCTGGGCAACGCCCCCAGTCTCAAGAGCTTTGAGACGCTGCTGTCTGCGATCGCCAAGGAGGTCGCGGCTCAGATCGCCAAGAAGACGGGCGGGGCGCTCCCCGAGGAGGCCGAGGGGGCCGGCGGCAACGGCGTCGCGGCGCCGGCGGGGGGAGGAGGCGGCGGTGCGCCCCTGAGCGGCGACATCCGGTCTGCCCGCGATGTTCTTTTGGCGTTAGACAAGGTCGCCCGATACTATCAGCAGGCGGAGATCTCCAGCCCCGTCCCGCTGTTTATCGGGGCCGCTCGCCAGCTGGTTTCGAAGAGTTTCGTGGAGATCACCAGGATCCTGACGCCCGACCTTGTGCGCCAGGTGGAGGAGATCGCCAACCCCGGGAGCTACTCCGAAGAGGAGTCGTAAGCCCGTAGCGGCCGCGCCGGCGCTCCCGCCGTCGGCGCTGAACCAAGGGCCGGCGGGAAGACGAAAGGGTCGGTATGGCAAAGGCAAGCTCACAGAAGTTCATCGCCCGCAACCGGGCGCCGCGCGTGCAGATCGAGTACGACCTGGAGCTGTACGGCGCTCAAAAGAAGATCAACCTGCCCTTCGTCATGGGTGTGATGGCCGACCTGTCGGGCAACCCGGCCGAACCCCTGCCCGCGGTGGCGGATCGCAAGTTCCTGACGATCGACGTCGATAACTTCGACGAGCGGCTCAAGAGCATGAAGCCGCGGGTCGCCTTCACGGTTCCCAACACGCTGACGGGCGAGGGGAACCTGGCGGTGGACATCACGTTCGAGAGCATGGACGACTTCTCGCCCGACGCGGTGGCGAAGAAGGTCGAGCCGTTGCGGAAACTGCTCGAGGCCCGCACGCAGCTGTCCAACCTGCTGTCCTACATGGACGGCAAGAGCGGCGCCGAGCAACTGGTCGGGAAGCTGCTGAGCGACCCGGCGCTGCTGCAGGCCCTGGCGTCCAACGCCAAGCCCCAGGAGGGATCCAATGGCTGAAGCCCAGCAACAAGGACAGGCCGCCGGCCAGACGATGGAGCTCGGCGAGTTCGACAAACTCCTGCAGAAGGAGTTCAAGCCGAAGACCGACCACGCCAAGAGCGCGATCCAGAGCGCGGTGCAGACGCTCGCGGCGCAGGCCCTGGCCGACACGGCGCTGATCGGCGACGACGCGATCAAGACGATCGAGGCGATCATCGCCGAGATCGACCGCAAGCTCACCGAGCAGGTCAACCTGATCATCCACCACCCGGACTTCCAGACTCTGGAGGGCGCCTGGCGCGGGCTGAAGCATCTCGTCAGCAACACCGAGACCGACGAGACGCTCAAGATCCGCGTCATGAACATCTCCAAGAAGGAGCTGGGCAAGACCATCAAGAAGTACAAGGGCACGGCCTGGGACCAGAGCCCGCTGTTCAAGAAGCTCTACGAGGACGAGTTCGGCACGCCGGGCGGCGAGCCCTACGGCTGCCTCGTGGGCGACTACTACTTCGACCACAGCGCGCCCGACGTCGAGATCCTCTCGGGCATCGCCCAGATCGCCGCCGCCGCCCACTGCCCGTTCATCAGCGGCACCTCGCCGACGCTCCTGAACATGGATTCGTGGCAGGAGCTGGCCGACCCGCGCGACCTCACGAAGATCTTCACCAGCGCCGAGTACGCCGCCTGGCGCTCGCTCCGCGAGAGCGAGGACGCCCGCTACATCGGCCTGACGATGCCCCGCGTGCTCTCCCGCCTCCCCTACGGCGCCAAGACCAACCCGGTCGAGGGCTTCGCGTTCGAGGAGGATACCGGCGCGGCCGACCACTCCAAGTACACGTGGATGAACGCCGCGTACGCGATGGCCACCAACATCAACCGCGCCTTCAAGCTCTACGGCTGGTGCTCGCGCATCCGCGGGGCCGAGTCGGGCGGCATGGTTGAGGGGCTCCCGGTCCACACCTTCCCGACCGACGACGGCGGCGTGGACATGAAGTGCCCGACCGAGATCGCGATCACCGACCGGCGCGAGGCCGAGCTGGCCAAGAACGGCCTGATGCCGCTCTCGCACTGGAAGAACACCGACTACGCCGTCTTCGTCGGCGCCCAGTCGCTGCACAAGCCCGCCGAGTACGACGACCCGGACGCCACGGCCAACGCCAACCTCGGCGCCCGCCTGCCGTACCTGTTCGCGACCTGCCGCTTCGCGCACTTCCTCAAGTGCATGGTCCGCGACAAGATCGGCTCCTTCAAGGAGCGGGCGGACATGGAGACCTGGCTCAACAACTGGATCAACCAGTACGTCGAGCCCGACCCGGCCAACGCCACCGAGGACGCCAAGGCCCGCCGGCCGCTGGCGGCCGCGGAGGTCAAGGTCGAGGAGGTCCCCGGCAACCCCGGCTACTACTCGTCGAAGTTCTTCCTCCGGCCGCACTACCAGCTCGAAGGGCTCACGGTGTCGTTGCGGCTGGTCTCCAAGCTCCCCTCCGCCAAGGGCGGCGGCTGAGTATCCGTTCGGTGGGGAAGGCGGGGGGCCGCTCCACGGGTGCGCGGCCGCAAACGCAGACACGCACACACAAGCCCGGGTGGCCGGGTGGCACACGTCCGCAGGCTCTAGGGAGGTTCATCCATGGCATACGACGCATTCATCAAGATCGAAGGCATCAAGGGCGACAGCACCGACTCGGCCCATAAGGACTGGATCGAGGTCAAGGGCTTCAACCACGAGATCAGCCAGGGCGCCGGTGGTTCGCACTCCGCCCAGGGCGGCCACGCCGGCGGCCGCGCCGACCACAGCGACTTCAGCTTCTCGAAGCTGATGGACAGCGCCACCCCCGTCCTCCACGCCTACTGCTGCGACGGCAAGCCCATCCCGAAGATCGAGCTGGAGATGTGCCGCGCCCAGGGCGACAAGGTCTGCTTCTTCAAGTACACCTTCGAGGACTCGATCATCTCCGGCGTGGCCCCGGGCGGCGAGCCCAGCGGCGACGACCTCGTGCCCAGCGAGACCGTCAAGATCCGCTACGGCAAGATCCGCTGGGAGTACACCCCCACCGATCCCAAGAGCGGCGGCAAGAAGGGCGCCTCCATCAAGGCCGGCTGGGACACCTTCGAGAACAAGAAGCTCTGATCGCCACCACGGCATCTTCGCGCCGGCGCGGCGGAAGCCGCGTCGGCGTTTTCGGTCCGGGACGGGGGACAAGGGCGGCAGGGGCATGCGGGAGGCGGGGGGACCACGGGCGGCGTAGGGGGGAGGAGCGGTCATGCAAGCCGAGAGTCTGCTGCGTGAGGGCAAGGTTGACGAGGCGCTGAAGGACCTCGAGGCCGCCGTCCGGAAGAACCCCGCCGACGCCAAACTGCGCGTCTTCCTCTTTCAGCTCCTGTGTGTCATGGGGCAGTGGGAGCGGGCGATGACGCAGCTCAACGTGGCTGCGGAGATGAACCCGGCGAACCTGCTCATGGCCCAGGTCTGCCGCCCCGCGCTCAACTGCGAGGCCCTCCGAGCCCACGTCTTCGGCGGCGCCCGCGTGCCGCTGGTCATGGGCGAGCCCGAGGAGTGGGTAGGCTGGATGATCCAGGCCAACCAGATGACCGCCACGGGCCGCCACGCCGAGGGCGCCGCGCTGCGCGAGAAGGCCCTGGAGGCCGCGCCCGCTGTCGCGGGCTTCCTCGACGGCAAGCCCTTCGAGTGGCTCGCGGACGCCGACGCCCGCCTGGGGCCGATGCTCGAGGTGATCGCGGAAGGGAAGTACTACTGGGTGCCCTTCAACCGCGTGCTGCGGCTCGACATCGAGGCGCCGACCGACCTGCGCGACGTCGTGTGGACGCCTGGCCGGCTCACGCTCATCAACGGCGGCTCGTTCATCGTCCTGCTCCCCGCGCGCTACCCGGGTTCGGAATCGAGCCCGGACGGGCTGATCCGCCTGGCCCGCAAGACCGAGTGGGCCGAGCGCGAGGGCGGCCTGTTCACCGGCCTGGGGCAGCGCCTCTTCGCGACCGACGGCGGCGAGCAGGGGATCCTCGAGACTCGCTCGATCGTCTTCGGCGACGACCCGAAGGCGGGCGCCCCGGATCCGGAGCGGGCCGATGGCTGAACTGACCAACCGCGAGCGCCGCCAGCCCGCGCTCCTCGACCGATTGACGGACGAGGAACCCAACGTGCGCCGGGAGAGCCGCGACCGGCGCGTCGTCAGCGTGCAGCAGATGCGCCGCGCGGTGCTGCGCGACATGGAGTGGCTGCTCAACACGCCGCGCCGCTTCACGCCCGAACTGGCCGCCGAGTTCCCGCTCGCCGCTTCGAGCGTGCTCAACTACGGCATCGCCGACCTGTGCGGCCTGACGGCCTCGAGCGTGGATCCGCGCGAGATCGAGCGGATGATCGCCTCCTGCATCCAGCTCTTCGAGCCTCGCGTGATGCGCGGGACGATCGGCGTCACGGCGACCGCCAGCGCGGAGGCCTTCGGGGCCAACGCCGTCGCCTTCGAAATCCGCGGCGAGATGTGGGCCCAGCCGCTCCCCGAGCCGCTGTTCGTCAAGACGGACGTGGACCTCGAGACCGGCCGCTGCAACCTGAAGGAAAGCGTCGGGGGCAGCCATGGATAGGCGTCTGCTCCGCTACTACGAGCGCGAGCTGCGCCATCTGCGCGAGACCGCCGTCGAGTTCGCCCGGGAGTTCCCGAAGGTCGCCGGCAGGCTCGGGCTGGACCCGACCAAGGCCGAGGAGTGCCCGGATCCGTACGTCGAGCGGCTGCTGGAGGGCGTGGCGTACCTCACGGCACGCGTCCAACTCAAACTGGACGCCGAGTATCCGCGCTTCACGCAGAACCTGCTGGAGACCGTCTACCCGCACTACCTCGCGCCGACGCCCTCGATGGCGATCGTGCAGTTCAACCCCGACCAGACGGAGGGTTCGCTGGCCGAGGGGTTCACGATCCCGCGCGGGCGCGCGATGCGCTCCACGATAGGGCGGGGTGACCAGACGCCGTGCGAGTACCGCACCGCGCACGACGTCACCCTCTACCCCGTGCAGGTTGCCGAGGCCGGGTACTACACGCGCGACCTGGCCACGATCCAGCCCCCGACCGTTGACGCCGGCGGCGGGGCGCCCCCCAAAGCCGGCTTCCGTATCCGCCTGCGCTGCTTCGCCGGCGCCACGTTCAACCAGATCAAGGCCGACCGCCTTGCGTTCTACATCGCCGGCGCCGACGCGACGCCGATGCGGATTTACGAGCAGATCTTTGCGCAGGCCGTCGCGGTGTGCGTGCAGCCGGTGCGCACGCCGGTGCCGTGGCGCCACGTTCTCCCGGCGCGGGCCTCGATCGGCCGCCTGGGCTTCGCCGACGAGGAGGCCATGCTCCCCTTCGGCGCCCGCTCGTTCCACGGCTACCGCCTGCTGCATGAGTACTTCACCCTGCCGCAGCGGTACATGTTCTTCGAAGTCGGCGGCCTGGCCCCCGGCCTGGCGCGGTGCGAGGAGTCGGAGATCGACCTGATCATCCTGATGCGCAGCGCTCGTATCGAGCTGGAGAACAAGGTTGACGCCTCCAACTTCCAACTCTTCTGCACGCCCGCGGTGAACCTGTTCCCGCGCCGCGCCGACCGCATCCACGTCACCGAGCGTGCTCACGAGTTCCAGGTCATCGCCGACCGCACCCGCCCGCTGGACTACGAGGTCTACCAGGTCCTGACGGTGACCGGCTACGGCGAGACGGCGGACATGGTCCGCGAGTTCCGCCCGTTCTACGCCGCGCGCGACTCCGACGCGGGGTCCGGCACTGCCGCGGCCAGCGCCTACTTCGCCGTCCAGCGCCTCCCGCGCACGCTTTCGGAGCGAGAGAAGCAACTGGGCACGCGCTCCAGTTACACCGGCTCGGAGGTGTACATCTCGATCGTGGACGCCGCGGCGGCCCCATTCGCACCCGACGTGCGCCAACTCGGCGTCGAGACGCTGTGCACCAACCGCGACCTGCCGCTGCGCATGCCTGTCGGCCGCGGCCGCACGGATTTCACGATGGAGCAGGGCGCGCCCGTCGAGAGTGTCCGCTGCATCGCCGGGCCGACGCCCCCCAAGCCGTCGCTCGCCGAGGGCGACTTCGCGTGGCGGATCATCAGCCATCTGGCCCTGAACTACCTGTCCATCGCCGACACCGAGACGCCCTCGGGCGGCCCGCCCGGATCCGTGGCCATGCAGCAGGAGGGCGGCGCAGCGGCGCTGCGCGAACTGCTGAAGCTCTACGGCGACACGGCCGACCCCGCCACGCGCAAGCAGGTGGACGGCGTCAAGCACGTCCGGGCCCGCCCGATCACGCGCCGCGTCGCCACGCCCGGCCCCATCGCCTTCGCCCGCGGGCTGGAGGTGACCGTCGGGTTCGACGAGGCCGCGTTCGAAGGATCCGGCGTCTTCCTCCTGGGCGCGGTGCTCGAGGAGTTTTTCGCGAAGTACGTGTCCATCAACTCGTTCACGGAGACGGTCATCACGTCCCCGGAGCGAGGGGAGATCATGCGTTGGCCGGCGAGAGTGGGACTGCGGCACATCCTCTGATCCGCCGCCTGGAAACCGACCCGTACGGGTTCGATTTCTTCCTCGCGGTGCGTCTGCTCGACTGCGCGCACCCCCACCTGCCGCGCACCGGTCACTCCGACCACCCCTGGGAAGATCACGTCCGCTTCTCGCAGGAGCCTTCGCTCGCCTTCGCTCCCGCGACCGTGCAGGGACTCCGGCGGCCGGCGCCGGCGGAGACCGAGCCGCTCCCGCCCGGCGAACTGCCGCCGGGGGAGCACGGGTCGGAGGAGAGTGGGGGGGATGGGCTGGCGGTGGGGGAGGATGGCCGCGCGCTGCCCAACGCCGCGCCGCGCCTCTTCCAGAACTTCTTCGGCCTGCTGGGCCCCAACGGCCCGATGCCGCACCACATCACGGAGTACGCACGCGACCGCGAGCGCAACTACGGTGATCCGACGCTGGCCCGCTTTCTCGACCTGCTGAACCACCGCCTCACCGCGCTCTTTTACCGTGCATGGGCCTCGGCGCAGAAGACGGTCAGTTTCGACCGTCCGGCGGAAGACCGCTACGCCCCCTGGATCGGCAGCCTCTTCGGTTTCGGCACGCCGGCGCTGCGCGGCCGCGACAGCGTGCAGGATTTCGCCAAACTGCACTACGCCGGCCACCTCGTGTGCCAGACGCGCCACGCCTCCGGGCTCCGCGCCATCATCGAGGACTACTTCGGCGTCAAGACCAAGATCCAGGAGATGTCGGGCCAGTGGATGGACCTGCCCGAGGACTGCCGCCTGCGCCTGGGCGAGAGCCCGGCGACCGGCACTCTCGGCTCGACCGCCGTGGTCGGGTCGCGCATCTGGGAGTGCCAGCAGAAGTTCCGCCTGCGCATGGGCCCCATGACGCTGGCCGAGTACGAGCGTTTGCTTCCCGGCGGAACATCTCTCAAGCGGCTCACCGACTGGGTTCGCTTCTACACGACCGACGAGTTCACCTGGGACCTGCGGCTGATCATGTTCGCCGATGAGGTTCCGCAGATCACCCTGGGTAAGCAGGGCAAGCTCGGCTGGACGACGTGGCTCCGGTCGAAGCCCCTGGGCCACGACGCAGACGACCTGATCCTCCGTCCGACCGGTTGACCATGGCGCGGGCCCCCCGGCTCGCGCCCCCTACAAGGCTGATCCTCCCCGCGCACGTCAACGACAGACCCCGCAGGAGTCCCCGACATGTCCGAGATCTCCCGCACCGCACTCTTCGGCAAACTCACGCCCCTCGCCTATAAGGCCGTCGAGGGCGCCACCGTCTTCTGCAAACTCCGCGGCAACCCGTACGTCGAACTGGTCCACTGGATCCACCAGATCCTGCAGAACCAGGGCTCAGACCTTCACGAGATCGCCCGGCACTTCAACCTCGACCCGTCGCGCCTGGCCGCGGACCTCACCGCCGCCCTCGACAAACTCCCGCGCGGCGCCACGGCGATCAGCGACCTCTCGCCCCACCTGGAGGACTCCGTCGAGCGCGGCTGGGTGTATGGCTCGCTCATGTTCGGCGAGATGCAGGTGCGCACCGGGCACCTGATCGTCGGCATGCTCAAGACCCCGGGCCTCAAGAACGTGCTCCTGTCGCTCTCGAAGGAGTTCGCGAAGATCAAGCCCGAGGAACTCGCCGAGAACTTCGCCAAGATCACCGCCGGCTCCCCCGAGGCCGGCATGACCGCCCAGGACGGCTCTACGCCCACCGGCGGCGGCGCTGCCCCCGGCGAGGCCTCCGGCGCGATGGCCCCCGCCCAGATGGGCAAGCAGGAGGCGCTGAAACGCTACAGCGTTGATCTGACCGAGCAGGCCCGCTCGGGCAAGATGGACCCGATCATCGGGCGTGACGACGAGATCCGCCAGATGATCGACATCCTCATGCGCCGCCGCCAGAACAACCCGATCATCACGGGCGAGGCCGGCGTCGGCAAGACTGCGCTGGTCGAGGGCTTCGCGCAGCGCATCGCCAAGGGCGACGTCCCGCCGAGCCTCAAGGACGTGTCGGTCCGCGCGCTCGACCTCGGTCTGCTCCAGGCCGGCGCGAGCATGAAGGGTGAGTTCGAGAACCGCCTCCGTCAGGTGATCGACGAGGTTCAGTCCTCTCCCAAGCCCATCATCCTCTTCATCGACGAGATCCACACGCTGATCGGCGCCGGCGGCACGGCCGGCCAGAACGACGCGGCCAACCTCCTCAAGCCCGCGCTGGCCCGCGGCACGCTCCGAACCATCGGCGCCACGACGCGGGCCGAGTACAAGAAGTACTTCGAGGAGGACCCCGCCCTCACCCGCCGCTTCCAGGAGGTGAAGGTCGACGAGCCGACGCCCGAGAAGGCGATCGACATGCTCCGCCGCCTCGCGGCCCCGCTCGAGAAGCACCACCAGGTGCAGATCCTCGACTCGGCGCTCGAGGCCGCGGTCAAACTCTCGCACCGCTATATCCAGGGCCGCCAACTCCCCGACAAGGCCGTGAGCCTGCTTGACACGGCCTGCGCCCGCGTCGCCGTCAGCCAGTACGCCACGCCGGCCGAGGTCGAGAGTTGCACGCGTCTCATCCAGAACCTCGAGACCGAACTGGAGATCGTCGCCCGCGAGGAGGCCGTCGGCTACGACCACGCCAAGCGCCGGGCCAAGCTCGAGGCGGCCCTCGCCTCGGAGCGTGAGCGCCTCACCGAACTCGACAAGCGGTGGAAGCAGGAGAAGGACCTGGTGGACCGCGTGCTGGCGATCCGCGCCAAACTCCGCGCCGCCGGCCAGTCGGTCCCGAACCCAGGGTCCAGCGCCACGCCGCCCCCGAACCCGCAGGCGCCGCTCGCCGCGCCCCTCTCCGAGCAGGACCGCCTGGTCGCGCTGGAGGAACTCCGCAAGGCCACGGACGAACTCGCGCAACTTCAGGGCGAGACGCCGCTGATCCTCCCGGTCGTGGACGAGAACGCCGTCGGCGCCGTCGTCGCCGACTGGACGGGCATCCCTGTCGGCCGCATGGTCAAGGACGAGATCCAGGCGGTCCTCAAACTGGCCGACACGCTCAATCAGCGCATCATCGGCCAGCGCCACGCGCTGGACGCCATCGCGCAGCGCATCCGCACCAGCCGCGCGGGCCTGGAGAACCCCAACAAGCCCATCGGCGTCTTCATGCTCGCCGGCACCAGCGGCGTCGGCAAGACCGAGACCGCCCTGGCGCTGGCCGAGGCGCTCTACGGCGGCGAGTCCAACGTCATCACCATCAACATGAGCGAGTACCAGGAGGCGCACAAGGTCGCCACGCTCATGGGTTCGCCCCCCGGCTACGTCGGCTACGGCAAGGGCGGCGTCCTCACCGAGGCCGTGCGGCGCAAGCCCTACTCCATCGTTCTGCTCGACGAGGTCGAGAAGGCCCACCCGGACGTGCACGAGATCTTCTTCCAGGTCTTCGACAAGGGCGTGATGAAGGACTCCGAGGGCCGCGACATCAACTTCAAGAACACCATCATCCTGCTGACGACCAATGTCGGCACGGACCTCATCCAGAACATGTGCAAGGACCCGGCGCTGATGCCCGACCCGGAGGCCATCGCCAAGGCCCTGCGCGAGCCGCTGCTGAAGGTCTTCCCCCCGGCGCTCCTCGGTCGCCTGACCGTCATCCCCTACTACCCGCTGACCGACGAGATGCTCCAGGCGATCACCCGCCTGCAGCTCGACCGCGTCCGCAAGCGCGTCGAGGCCAGCCACGGCGTCCCGTTCGAGTACGACCAGGCCGTCGTGGACCTGATCGTCTCCCGATGCACCGAGCGAGAGTCCGGCGGCCGCATGGTGGACGCCATCCTCACCCAGACGCTGCTCCCGACGGTCAGCGGCGAGTTGCTCAACCGCCTCATGTCCGGCCGGCCCCTCGCCAAGGTCCGTGTGGGCGTCAAGGACGGCGACTTCGAGTACTCCTTCGACTGAACTCCGTTGCCTGCACGGGCGGCCGGCGCTGGATGACATGGTAAACTGGGCTTCATGGCCCGCTGCTAGGAGCCCCCTATGGCGCGTACCCAGACTGGACGACTCCTGGCCCTCGGCACCCCGCTGGGCGAGGACGTCCTTCTTCTCCGCCGCTTCACGGGCGTCGAACAGCTCGGCTCCATGTTCTCCTACGACTTGGACATGGTCAGCGAGCAGGCGGACATCGTCTTCGAAAAGATCGTCGGTCAGAACGTCACCATCCGCCTGGAACTGCTCGACGGCTCCACGCGCTACTTCAACGGCTACGTCTCCCGCTTCGTCCAGACCGGCGCCGGCGACCGGCTGGTGAGCTACCGCGCCACCGTCGTCCCCTGGCTCTGGTTCCTGACGCGCGTCTCCGACTGCCGGATCTTCCAGGAGATGACCGTCCCGGACATCATCAAGGAGGTCTTCCGCTCCCGCGGCTTCAGCGACTTCGACGACTCCGGCCTCTCCGGCACCTACCGCACGTGGGAATACTGCGTGCAGTACCGGGAGTCGGACTTCAACTTCGTCAGCCGCCTCATGGAGCACGAGGGGATCTACTACTACTTCAAGCACGAGAACGGCAAGCACACCCTTATGCTGGCCGACTCATCCAGCGCTCACACGCAACTCCCCGGTTACTCGGAACTTCCCTTCCGTCCGCCGAGCAAGGCCCGTTTCGAGTACGAGACGATCGAGTCCTGGATCATCGAGAAGCAGGTCCAGTCCGGCGTCGCCGCGCTCACCGATTTCGACTTCATCAACCCCAAGAAGTCCCTTGAGGCCAAGGCCGCGATCTCACGCACCCACGCCGTGCCCGACCTGGAGGTCTTCGAGTTCCCCGGCGGCTACACCAAGCCCGGCGAGGGCGATCACTACGCCCGCGTCCGGATCGAGGAACTCCAGGCCCAGTACGAGGTCGCTACCGCAAAGACCGATGCTCGCGGAATCACGCCCGGGTACCTCTTCAAGATGGTGGACTACCCCCGGGCCGATCAGAACCGCGAGTACCTTATCACCGGCGCGACGTACGAGATCGTCTCCGATCACTTCGAGTCAGCCGACAACGGCCGGGTCGCCGGTGAGCCCGAGCGTCAGTACCACTGCACGTTTACCGCCATCGAGGCACATCAGCCCTTCCGGCCCCCGCGCACCACGCCCAAGCCCCTGATCCAGGGCCCGCAAACCGCCATCGTCGTCGGCAAGAGCGGCGAGGAGATCTGGACCGACGAGCACGGCCGTGTGAAGGTCCAGTTCCACTGGGACCGCTACAGCCACGCCGACGAGAAGAGTTCCTGCTGGATCCGCGTCGCCCAGTCCTGGGCCGGCAAGAAGTGGGGGGCCATGTTCCTCCCGCGAATCGGCCAGGAGGTCATCGTCGAGTTCCTCGAGGGCGACCCCGACCGCCCGATCATCACCGGCCGCGTCTACAACGGCGACAACAAGACGCCCTACGACCTGCCCGCCAACGCCACCCGCTCGGGCATCAAGACCCTCTCCTCCAAGGGCGGCGGCGGCTTCAACGAGATCCGCTTCGAGGACAAGAAGGGCGAGGAGGAGATCTTCATCCATGCCGAGAAGGACCTCCAGACCCGCGTCAAGAACGACCGCGTCGCGCACATCGGTCGCGATCAGCACCTCATTGTCGAGCAGGACCTGATCGAGAAGATCGGCAGGGATCACCACCTCACTGTTGTGGGTGACCATGTCGACAAGACCGAAGGAGACCGGAGCACCTCCATCGTCGGCGACCACATGGCCAAGGTGGACGGTTCCGATCATCTCACGGTCGGCGGCGATCGCATGGTCGAGATCCGCGGCGACGACAACCTGAAAGTCACCGGAAAACTCAACTTCAAGTCCAACGACAAAGTCTCGATCGACTCCGCCGCCGACATTCACCAGAAGTCCGGCGCGAAGATCGCCGTTGATGCCGCCGGCGCCATCCACATCAAGTCCGGCGCGGCGATCGTCATCGAGGGCGCCAGCCAGATCTCCCTCAAGGTCGGCGGCAACTTCATCGACATCGGTCCTTCCGGCGTCAGCATCAGCGGCACCGCTGTGAACATCAACACCGGCGGCTCCGCTGGCTCCGGCGGCGGCTGCAGCGTCACCGCTCCCGCCACTCCGGACGCCCCGGACGATCCCAAGGCCCCCGTGGAGGCCATCACCGAAGCCGCCGGCCAGGTAGAAGAGCCTCCCCCTCCGCCGCCCGCGGTCGAGCCGTGGCAGTTCAGCCCCGCCGCGCAGGTCCTCAAGGACGCCGCGCAGGACGGCACCCCGTTCTGTGAAGAATGCGAGAAGGCCCGCAAGGAGCAGGCCGCGGGAGGTGCTTCGTGAGCCGCGCCGAGTTTGTCATGGAGCGTCCCGCACCCGGCGTCGCCGCCGACCTTGCCCGCCTGCTCTTCCGCGAAGAGCCGACGATCACCTATGTCGTCCTCGACGGCGCTTCCGTCCCTGGCCTCCGCCAGCGCCTCCACAAGGACGCTCCGGAGTCCTGCTGTCTCTACCGCGGCGAACTCGCCCCCGACCTCGCCGAGGTCGCCCCGTATCTCGTCCGCCTTCAGATCGGTCACCCGTTCACGAAATGGGTCCTCTCCGAGGGGTGGGCCGAGCACTGGGGCATCTTCGTCCAGACCAGCGCCGATCTCCGCTCCCTCCGCCGCCACTTTCGGAACTTTCTGATGGTCAAGAACCCGGAGGGCAAGCGGCTCTACTTCCGCTTCTACGACCCGCGCGTGCTGCGGCTGTTCCTCCCCACCTGCGACGCTCAGCAACTCAAGGTCCTCTTCGGCCCCATCGACGCCTACCTCTGCGAGGCCGACGACCCCGGCCAAGTTCTTCACTGGCGCCTCGACGGGGGGACGCTCAAGAAGCAGTCCCTCCCCCTTGCTCCCGCGGGGCGCGCCCGCACCTGACCGGACTATCCCCAATGCTGACGATCAGACCCGAGCAGATCGAAGCCCTGAACGCCGCGATGCGCGAGCGCTACATCGCCAGGGTCGTCGCGCACCTCCGCGAACTCTTCCCCGAGCAGATGAAGGAGCGCGACGACGCCCAGGCCCGCGCCCTCGTCGAGGAGGGGATCGGCCGCGCCGCGGCGTACAACATCACCTCCGAGCGCGAGACGACGCTCTTCATCGACCTCATGGCCGCCCTCGGCCCCGACTTCGACACGCAGCGCCGCTACCGCGCGTGGATGCCCGGGATCCTTCGCAGCGAGGACCTCACCCAGCAGCAGAAGATGGAACTCGTGTACCAGCGGCTCGAATCCCTCGAGCAGCCCGCGTAACGCACCCGCTCCCCTCACCTCGTCCTTCTCCGGCGGTACACCATGGGATTCTTCCAAGACGCGCTCAACAGGGTGAAGAAGGCCTTCGGCTCCAAGGGCACCGGCGAGTCCACGCAGCCATGCCCGCTGAAGGAGACCGGTCTGCTCGTCGTGGTCGTCCGCGACGACAACCACGCCGCCGTCACCGGCGCGGGCGTGGACATCAAGGGCAAGACCCCGTTCAAGAAGCAGTCCGACAACCAGGGCATCGCTCTCTTCAAGCCCGTCGAGCCCGATACCTACAGCGTCACCGCAACGCTCCCCTCCTCGATCAAGGACGACTTCTCCCCCCCCGACGCGACGCAGGCCACCGTCCCCCTCGGCGAGTGCCCGATCCACATCGTGCACGTCCAGCCTCTCGCCGCCCTGAAGGTCCGCGTTGTCTACCGCGACCCCAACTCCTCCGACCCCTCCGCGGAAACATACCTCGACGGCGTGACCGTCCACGTGGAGGGCGACCCCAACTCGGGCAAGTCCCTCGCCGACCAGCGCACCGGCGCCGGCGCCACCGGCTGGGCCACGTACCAGCGCCTCAAGGCCGGGCAGTACAAGATCAGCGTCGCCTCCCTCGGCTCTCACGCCTCGAAGTACCTCCCTCCCGCCGAGGCCACTGTTGACCTTCTGCCGGGCAAGACGCAGGAGGTCACCCTCGTCGCCGTCCGCAGCACGCTCTCGGTCAAGGTCGTCGAGGACGCCGCCAATGGCAAGCCGATCAAGGGCATCAAGATCAAGGCCCGTGAGACGGGGAAGAACGCGGCGCTCGCCGACAAGACCAGTTCCGACTCCGCGCCCAGCGTCTACGAGCCCCTCGGCCCCGGCAACTACGAGGTCTCTCTCGTCCTGACCGACGAGGACAAGAAGAAGTACAAACTCTCGGGCGATCCCGTCCGCACCGTCGCACTCGGTGCGGCGGACCAGAAGGAAGTCGTCTTCATTCTGTGCCCGATGGTCCGGGTCCACCTCAAACTCCAGTTCAAGGACCCCGAGGACGCCAAGCGGCCGCTTCCGGAGAAGTTCCCCGTCCGCCTCGTCTCCGAGGTGGGCGACCCGATCGAGGCCTTCGTCGGCAAGGACGGCCTGCTCTACGACAAGGCCGGCGAGGGGGCCAAGCCCGGCATCGACGTGGAGCGCCGCCGCAAGACGTTGACCCTCGAGTTCCCCACTGACAAGCCCGCCTTCATCGTCTGCGAGAAGCGCGGCGAAGAGACCAAGACCCAGGAATACATCCCCGAGACCGATCCCTACAAGAGCGGCACGCCGCTCGCGGCCCGCATCGCCCGGGGCGCCCGCGCCCTGCGCACGCCCAAGGGCAAGTGGACGCTCAAGAACTCCGACTGGGAAGTTCTCGCCGGCGGCTCCGCGCCCCCGTGCTACAACAAGAACAAGGCGGCCTTCATCGACCTCGACAAGCCCGACACGACGATCGGCGACGAGTCCAAGCCGGTCGAACTCACCCTCGACCCCCACTGGCAGTTCCTGAAGTTCGAGTACTTCGACCGCTTCTACGGCCACAGCGTCTGCAAGGACAAGCCCATCTCGGTCCTGCCCCTCTTCATCGAGGGCTACGCCAAGCCCCAGGACGACAAGGAAGTCCCCGTCGCCGACGACCTCACCACGCAGTGCAACTGGACGATCGGCCCCAACGACAAGGAACTCGTCCAGTGCGTCCCCTGGATCATCCGGCGGGACGACAAGGACGCCGAACTCAAGCACCCCACCAAGGACTGCACGCTCCGCTTTATCACCGACGAGGACCACCGCTTCATCAAGTCCAACAAGATGTCGCGCGAGTTCTGCCGGCTCGACGACACGCACCCCGACAAGCACCACCTCCCCTGCGCCGATCGTCTCCGCTACTACGACCTCCCGGCCGAGTGGCGCTCCACACACTACTACTGCCGCCTCTCGGACAAGCCCGAGGACCAGGACTTCTATGAGATCCTCGTCGAGAAGGAGACCAAGAAGGACAAGCCCCTGATCTTCTCGCTCGACGACATGGTCCTCACCGACGAGACCCTCAAGCCCGTCGACTGGAGGTACGCCAACCCCGAGCCCGCCGGCACTCCCAACGACCGCGTCGCCATCTTCTCCCACAAGTTCTCCGGCCCCGCGTGGACCGACGGCCAGAGTTCGCCCACGCTCCTCAGCGCCGCCCCGCGCGCCGGCGGCGTGCCTCCCAAGCCCCAGCCCCGCACCGACCGCAGCAAGCCCGGCCTCTCGCCCGACGGCCTCTACCTCCACGAGGGCAAGGGCGACCGTCACGACTACAGCGCCGTCTGCGTCCCCAGCAACTACATCGCCGACTACCCGGACTGGACGCGCCTCATCATCGCTCAGGGCAACGTCCACGATGTCTTCGACAAGCGCACCACCTACAAGACCAACGCCGGCAAGAGCAAGGTCGTCGGCGCACGCGCCGCCGTCCGCTGGGTCGAGTCCGCGAAGCCGGCGCACGCCGCGCTCAACACCGTCAACCCCCGCCCGAGCCTGGTGAAGCACCCCTCCTCCGCAAGCGAGCCCTTCTTCGCCACCCAGCCGCTCTTCGAGCAGCGGTACCAGTGGTGGTACGAGCGGCTCGGCTCCGGCAACACCCTCGGCATCGGCCGCTTCGACCCCATCCTGCTCCGCTGCTGCGACGTCGAGTCCCAGGACGACAAGTCCGGCCAGACCGAACTCGCAGCCAGCATGATGTTCATGCGCGTCTCGTTTGACTTCCAGGCCGAGCCCGACGCCGGCAAGACGCGCGCGCAGTACATGGACCTGCACAACAAGAACGTGTGCGACCGCTGGAACGGGCGCGAGCCCGGTCTGAGCAAGCCCACCACGTTCGTCCCGGTCGACGCCGCCAAGAAACTCAAGGTCCGCGCCTTCTACTTCGCCCAGAGCCACCCCCGCAGCCGCGCGCACCTCGAGTACAAGATCCTCGCCAACAACGATCCCAACGCCCGTCAGTGGTGCGGCAGTTCCAACGGCACCGGGATGCTCAAGAACGACGACTACCAGGCGACCGGCGCCCACATCGCCCCCGACTCCTTCACCGCCGCCCACGAGTTCGGCCACTTCGGCTCACAACCCGACGACTACGGCGAACGCTGGACCTGGTGCTCCGGCTGGCAACTCGACTTCATCAACTACGTCCCCGGCCTCCCCTACGACGACGACCAGCGTGCGATGATGCGCAAGAACCACACCGTCCGCGCCCGCAACCTCTGGTTCGCCGCCGAGTGGTGCCGCGTCGCCTCCGACGTGCCCTTCAAGGTCAAGTTCGGCAACGACGACCTGTACCACATCCCCAGGCACCCGCAGGCCCCCGCCCGCAACTACACCTCCTGGCCCGTCAAGCACCTCTACGACCAGACCGTCGGCGGCCGGTCCAAGTTCGATCTCTACCTCTACCTCCTCGGCGAGGACGCGACGTCCAAGAACGTCTACAACGTCGGCGGCACCGCGGACGGCGTGCTTGTCGTTGCGGTCAAACTCGAGTGGAACTTCAACATCGTGCCGGCTTCCTGGGCCATCCACGCCGTTTCGCTCATCGACCAGCACATCCGTTCCAAGTGCAACGGCAAGTTCTACGCGACCGGGAAGGTCACCGTTGACGGCGAGGAGAAGACGCTCAACCGCTGCCTCATCATCTTCCAGCCCCGCTACCTCCTCACCCAGTGCACCGAGGATCCTCCCAGCCCGGCCACCCCGGCGGCGATGGCCAAGTACAACAACGCCGTCGCGCAATACAACACCAAGGTCGCCCAGGTCCGAGCCATGAACGGCGGGCCGCACTTCAACATTACCGTCGACTTCGCCTCTCCCCCGCCCGCCCCCGCCTGGGGCGGCCCCGCTCCCGACCGCAACCTCGCCTACGCCATCGACGGCAACAACACCGAGGCCAGGCTCCGCGGCGTCTTCTACCGTCACTTCCGCGAGATGATCGGCCTGCCCAACGGCAACACCGAGCCCGACGCCAACGGACTCAAGCCCATCGCCGCGCTCATCCTCACCAACAGCGACGTCAGGAAGGCCTGAGCCACGTATGACGCGTCCACGCACCGCCCAGCACGCCCGCGCGTCCAGGCCGTTCGCGGCCCGCCCCCTGTGGACCGCCGCCGCGACGCTGGCCGCCGCCGTGGCGTGCCTCGGCTGCCAACTCAACTCTCACAAGGACCCGAGCATGCCTCCCACGCCCTTCACCGAGTTCGGCCTCGACCCCAAGCCCGTCGCCGCGCCCGAGCCGCGCCGCATCGTCCCGCTCACCCAGCCCGCGCGAGCCGCTTCGGCGCGCCCGTCTCCCTCCGATCCCGACGGCGCTCTGCAGCCGTTCGCGAACGCTCAGCGGAACTCGCGGCTCCCGGCCTCGCTCCCAGCGGCCGAGTCGTGGGACCGCGCCGTCACCGTTCCCATCGCCGAGGACTTCATCCCGCACGGCCTCGTCGCCTCCGACCGCGTCGTTGTGCTCTCGACTCCCATGGGGCTGCTCGCCTTCGGCCCCGACGGCAAGCAGATCGGCGGCCGCATCGACGCGCTGACCGACGGCGTTATCGCCCCGACCCAGTCTCACGTCCTCTGCGCCGACTCGAACGGGTTCATCGCCGGCCACCCCCTCGCCGCCGGCGCGCCCCGTTTCCAACTCAGCCCCTCCTTCGGCAACGTCTACCGCCGCGACTTCTTCGCATTCCTCGGCGGCCGCCTCGTCGTGGTCGGCCAGAAGTCGATTCCCCCCGTCGAACGCCGCGAGACGGAGCCCCCGAAGCCCGAGGCCATCATCGACGCCTGGGACTGGCCCGAAACGATCAAGACCGACGAGGACGGCTACGCCGACAACGCGCCCAAGGTCCGCTCCATCATTACCCCCACGCCGACGCTGGCCGCCGCGGCCGTCGGCGAGGCTCTGGTTGTTGCCGTCCCCGATCACATCTACACGATCGACCGCGAACTGAACGTTCAGAGCGATCTCACCGGCGAGTTCTACCCCCTCGCCCTCTGTTGCGACTCCCACGGCCGCATCTACCTCATCGCCCGCGGCACGCCCGCCGGCCGCCTCCTCGTCATCACACCCGACGCCCGCCAACTCTTCGCGACCGATCTGCCCCCGCCGCCCCGCGGCGGCTACGCCCCGCCCATTGTCGGCTACGACCACACCATCTACATCCCCACCGAAGACCGCATCGTCGTCCTCGACTCCTCCGGCAAGGCCCAGCCGCCGATCCCGATTCAGGGCCGCTTCGCCGGCGCCGCCGTCACCGCCGACCATCACCTCCTGGTCGCCAGCGGCGACCGCCTCGTCGCCCACACCGTCGGCGCCGAGCCCACCGTGATCGCGGAGTTCCCCGGCGAGGCAGTCCGAACCGCCCCCGTCTTGCTGCGGTCCGGCGTCATCTGGATCGCGACCGACCGCAACCTCTACGCCCTCAAGCCCGTCCCGCGGCAGTAAGCAGCGTCGCACGCACCACCATCAGAGGAGCCCGTCATGGCGAATCAGGTCGTTTCCACCGCCCAGCTCCAGTGCACCTTCGGCGCCGCTCCTGCCGTTCTCAACGTCCTCCCGAATACCGTCACCATCGAGGGCAGGCCCGCCGCCACCATCGCCGACATGGTCCCCATGACCAACATCCCCTCCTTCGGGATGTGCAGCGCCCCCTCCAACCCCGCCGTGATCTCCGCGACCTCCGCGGCCTCCGGCGTCTTCACACCGGCCCCCTGCGTCCCCGCCACCGCGGCCCCGTGGGCCCCGGGCGCACCGACCGTCCTCATCGGCGGCAAGCCGGCGCTCAACAGCAACAGCAAGTGCAACTGCGCCTGGGGCGGCATCATCTCCATCACCGTCCCCGGCGCCACCAAGACCCAGGTCCCCTGACTTCTCACCCATGTTCACATCCCAGCCGCGCCGCACCGCGCTCGCGACCCTCGCCCTCCTGACCACGCTCGCCGTCGCCGCCGGCTGGGGCGCTCACGGCCACCGCACCATCACCCTTCTGGCCCTCGACGGCCTCCCCGAATCCGCGCCCGCCTTCCTGCGGGACGCCGAGGTCCGCCGCCGCATCGCCGAGCAGGCCGTCGAGCCCGACCGCTGGCGTGGCACGCGTCTGGCCGCGATGACCCACGAGAACGATCCCGAGCATTACCTCGACGTCGAACTGCTCGAGCAGTTCGGCCTCACGCTCGAAACCGTGCCCCCGCTCCGCTACGACTACCTGCGGGCCATGGCCATCGCCAAGCACGTCCACCCGGAGAAGGTGGACCCCTACGACCGCCGCACCGACCCCGCCGGTTCGAAGGAGTGGCCCGGCTTCCTCCCCCACGCTATCGCCGAGCACTACGCCAAACTCCGCTCCAGTTTCCACACGCTCCGCATCCTCGAGGCCGTCAACGACCCCGCCCGCGCGGCCCAACTCGAGAACGCCCGCGCCAACGTCGTCTACCACATGGGCATGCTCAGCCACTTCGTCGCCGACGCCGCCCAGCCCCTGCATACAACAAAGCACTTCAACGGCTGGGTCGGCGACAACCCAAGCGGCTACACCACCGACCGCCGCTTCCACGCCTTGGTGGACACCGACCTCGTCATCCACCACGGCCTCTCCTACGACTCGTTGCGCGGCCGCGAGCGCACCCGGCGCCGCATCAACGCCGCGGACCCGTGGGACGACTGCATCGCCCACATCCGCCGCTCCTTCGACCAGGTTGAGCCCCTCTACCGCCTCGAGCGCGACGGCGCGCTCCGCGGCCCCGAAGGCAAGGCTCTCCTCGAGGCCCGCTTCCTCGATGCCGCCGACACCGTCGCCGCCCTTTACGCGGCCGCCTGGCGCCACAGCGAGCCCACCGAAGGCGAGATCGTCTCCTTCGCCAACTACAACCCCACCGAGCCCGCCCCCGGCTCGTCTCCGGCCCGCCGCCGCGGGTCCGAAAACCCCTAGACCGCACGTGGGCGCTGTTGATGACCTGTGAATCGCCGACGGGGCGTCCCGCGCCGGCCGACTACCATGGTGCAGGAGCGCCGCCGCCGGTCTCCCCCATGACCCCCGCCCACCGCATCGCCGACGACCTCCGCCCCGACACCCCGGCCCACGAGGCCGCGGCGGCCGTCCTCCGCGCCTTCCTCCGGCCCCTTCCCCGCGCCGTCGAGCGTGCGTCCGCCGAGGGCAGGAAGAACTCCGCCGAGGACGTCCACCACCTCCGCGTCGCCACCCGCCGCGCCGAGGCCGCCCTGCACGTCTTCGACGGCATCGTCCCCGCCAAGCCCGCGACGAAAATGCGCCGGCGGCTCAAGCGCCTCCGTCGCGCCGCCGGCCGCGCCCGGGATTGCGATACTGCCGCCGTCACGCTCGCGGCCCTTGGAACCAACCTGACGCCGGCCGAGGCCGCCGCCGCGGAGGCAGCGTTCGCCCAGTTCCGTGCGGACGGCCGGCGCGCCCGACGCGACCTGGCCCGTGCCGCGAAACGCGACACGCCGCGGAAACTCCGCCGCGGCCGCCGCAAACTTCTCCGCCGCATCGACGATGGCGAACCTGGCCGCCGTCCTCTTTCCGAGGTCCTCGACGCCGCCGCGGCCGGTGCGCTCGACGCGGTTCGCTCCGCCGCGGCCGCCAACCTCTCCGACCTCGGCGCCCTCCACACCCTCCGCCTGCGCATCAAGCGTCTGCGGTACACGATGGAGTTGATCGACGCTTGCACCGCTGCGCCCGGCGCGGCCGGCGCCGTGGCGTCACCGGCCGCCGCCGCCGTGGAGTGTCTCACCACCATCCAGGACCAACTCGGCGCTCTCAACGACGCCGCCCATCTTGCCGGCCGTCTTGCCGACATGGCCCGCTCGGCCTCGGACCCCACCCTCGCCGCCGGGCTTGCGGCCCTCGCGGCCAGGGCACATGCCCGCGTGGCCGACCTGCACGCCGCGTTCCTCCGCGACTGGTCCCGCGAACACATCGACTCGGTTCTGGGCGATCCAGTTGTGGCATCCCCGGGGGCCTTGTCGGCGGATCACGCCGCGCCGGCCCAGCCGGGCACGCCCAACGGGGCCCATCGCCCCGCCACGCGCCACATCGCCCCGGAGGTCCCTCCGCGCGACCCGCGCCGCATCGCCGCCATCGACGTCGGCACCAACTCCATCCGCCTCATCGTCGCCGAGATGGATGAGCTCGAGCCCGGCTCTCCCGACGCCGGCCCCGGCGGCTACCGCATCCTCGACGATGAGAAGGAGGTCGCCCGTCTCGGCCGCGGCCTGGAGGCCACGGGCCGCATGGACCCTGCGGCGATGGAGCGTGCCGCCGCCGTCGTCGCCCAGATGCGCGGGATCGCCGACGGCTACGGCGTCGATCGCCTGCGCGTCGTTGGCACCGCCGTCGTCCGCGACGCCGAGAACGGCGAGGAGTTCCGCCGCCTCGTGCGAGAGCGCGCCGGCGTGGACCTCGAAGTCATCTCCGCCGAGGAGGAGGCCCGTCTGGCCTTCCTCTCCGCTTCGCACGCCTTCGACCTGGCCGGCGCGCCCACGGCCGTCGTGGACATCGGCGGCGGCTCAACCGAAGTCATCCTGGCCGCCTCCGGCGTCCTCGACCGCATCTACACCGTCCCCCTCGGCGCCGTCCGTCTCACCGAGCGCTTCGGCGGCGCCGAGTCCGCCGCCCGCGACCGGTTCGACGACATGACCCGCGCCGTGCGCCGCGAGTTCAAGGAGCACATCGGCAAGCCCCCCTTCGTCCCCGCGGTCCTCGTCGGCACCGGCGGCACGTTCGCCGCCCTGGGCAGCATCGCCCTGCACGCCGAACTTGGCCCCGCGGTGGACGGCCTCTTCTCCGGCTCCGTGCAGGGCTACGAGGTGCGCCGCTGGGAGGTCCGCCACCTCCTCGACTACCTGCGCAAACTCCCCCCGCGCGAGCGAGAGCACGTCGGCGGCCTCAGCCCCGACCGCGCGGACATCATCGTCGCCGGCCTGACCATCATCGAGGGGCTGATGCGCCACCTGCGCGTCAACACCGCGCGGGTCCATGAGGGCGGCATCCGCGACGGCCTGCTGCTCCAGATGATCGGCTTCGGCCCCGCCGGCGCCTCCCCCGGCAGCGGATCAGCACGTGATCCCCTCCGCTCGATCATGCGTTTCGCCCGCGCCTGCGGCTACGAGCAGCGGCACTGCCGCCACGTCGCCATGCTCGCGACGCAGATCTTCGACCGCCTCGCCGCCGAGGCCGAGGCCGGGCGCTTCCCGGACGAGGCCGTCGCCGGCATCTTCACGCCCCGCAACCGCCTGCTCCTCGAGGCCGCCGCGATCGTGCACGACGTCGGCTACCTCGTGAACTACGCCGGCCACCACAAGCACTCGTACCACCTGATCGCGCATGCCGACCTCCCCGGCTTCACCGCCCGGGAGATCGAGGTGATCGCCAACGTCGCCCGCTACCACCGCCGCGCCGAGCCCAGCGAGAGCCACGCCCACTTCGCGCGCCTCCCCCAGAGCGACCGCCGCACGGTGCTGGCCCTCTCCGCCATCCTCCGCGTCGCCGACGGCCTGGACCGCACGCACATGCAGCGCGTCCGCGCCGTCCGCGTCGCACCGGCCGAGTCCGGCCGCATCCGCCTCCTCCTCGAGGCAGAACGCGAGCCCTCTGTGGACATCTGGGGCGCGACGCGCAAGGCCGCCCTCTTCGAGCGCTGCTTCGGCCTCACGCCCATCTTTGAGTGGACGCTCCCTGGCGAGCCGGCCGCCCACGATGTCCGGCCCGCCGACCCGGCGGCGGTCCCGCTCACCTAGCGGCGCCGGCTCCCGGTGAACCGCGGCACCCACTTGGACGTGCGCCGCGTGGCGATGCTGTTCAGCGCCCGCGTGAAATCGCGAGACGCTTGCCGGCCCGTCGCCTTGCCGCCTCCGACGATGGACGAGTGACCGACGTACGAAACCTTGCCGCCGCCCTTGGGCGCGTTCGCCGGCACCGGGATCGCCCGCGAGGTTGCGTCCTGCGGAGCGGAGATCCTCGCGACCGCCGCCGTCGTTCCCAGCGAGGCGACGCTCGCCGCACGCAGTTCGTCCTTCGGCGTGCCCGCGTGCTCCATCGCCCAGCGCACGATCTCGGCGGTCTCTTCCGCGGGGACCGCCGGGCCGACAACCTCGATCGGCTTCGCCCGCTCGGGCCCGCCCGTCACCCACTCATGGATCCCCCACGCGCTCACGCCGATGAGACACAGCGAGGCGCCGATCTGGCACCAGGTCAAGGACATATCCGCTCTCCGATCTTCGTGATGTCGCCGCGACCCCCGCGGCTGCTGCAAACCTACCGCGGCGCTCGAAGGCTTCAACCCTCGCCGGGTCTGATTCGCGTCGCGCCGGTCCGGTCAGTCCGCGCGTACCGTCCCTGCGGCGGGCGCCGGCAGCCGTGCGCCGTTCTCGGACCAGGGGACCGCCGCGTGATCATCCTCGTCATGGGCGTCAGCGGCAGCGGCAAGTCCACCGTCGGCGGCCTCATCGCCGAACGTCTCGGCTGGCCATTGATCGACGCCGATCGTTTCCACCCGCCCGAGAACATCCGCCGCATGTCCGCCGGCATTCCGCTCACCGACGCCGACCGCATCCCGTGGCTCCGCGCCCTGCGATCCGAACTCGACCGCCTCGCCGCGGCCGGCACGAGCGTCGTCCTCGCCTGCTCCGCGCTGAAGCGCTCGTACCGCGCCATCCTGAGCGACGGCCTGAGCACGGAGTTCCGGATCGTCTTCCTCCGCGGCGATCGCGACACCATCCGCGTCCGCATGGGGTCACGCGAGCACTTCATGAAACCTCACATGCTCGCGAGCCAGTTCGCGGACCTCGAGGAGCCCGTCGAAGACGGAGCCGTCATCCTCGACATCCACGACGCCCCGCACGATCTGGCCGCGCGGGCGATCCGGCTGCTGGGCCTTTGTCCCGGCGATCAATCCGCCTGTTCACCGGCTTCCCGCGGCGGATGACGCGGCGGCTCAACCGGAATGTGCGGGCGTTTGTAATCCTCAGGCGCGTGCCCGCGCCCCCCAGGGCGAGCGATGCTCATCCAACTCGGCGGATCGCTCGCGGGGAACGACGCCTCCGACCCGATCTGCACCTCGTCCTTCCCGGCGATGTCGGCCGCATCATCGGCCCGCGCATGCGGCGGCGATGGTTCCGCCACCCGCCCTGCGCTATCGCTCCGCTCTTCCGGCTCACGGACCTGCCGATCGCGCTGAGTCATGTTTGACCTCCACATCCCCCCGGTTGATTGTGGCCCGTCCGCGGCGCCGACGCGTGGGCGTCCTTCACCCGGATTTCAGGCCGGCGTCCGCGGCCGCTCCTTCCATCCATAGGCGCCTTCGGCCTCGGTCGGATGCGCAGGGAGACGCCCATGGACGCCCGCAGCGACGGCGAAGCCCGTGGCGCCCGACGCGCCGCCGGGGCTCATCGCGAGGCCGCCGACGAGCACAACCGCCCCGCCGGCGCGGGCGCAGAGCCGCGCCGGCGCGATCCGGAGAGCCCTCCCGAGCGGCATCGCGCCGAGCGAGGACCGTCTGTCACGACGACACCCAGCCCAGACCCCGCCCAGCCCCCATCCTCCGAGCCCGCCAAGTCGGCAGGCTGGCTGATCCTCGCCCTCACGATCGTCGTGCTCGCGCTGCTGGTGCTCCCTTGGTTCATCTTCTCGATCGTGATCGCCGCGCCGCTCGCGCTCGTGGCGCTCGGTATTGCCGCGCTGTACCTCGCCTCGCGACGCCGCAAACGCGACTGGCCGACTTCCCGCCGGTAAGCCGACGCTCGTCGGACGCTTGGCAAACGCACCCCGCCCGAACGGCTGACAGTCGCTCTCAGACCGCCAAAGTGGCGGCTGGTGCAGGTTCTGCGCACGGACCCCGAACTGGGGGATCCGGGTGGGAATCTCGCAGTTCCCTGCCGCGAATGCACTTACGGGACCTGGCCAAACGCGCCGCCGTTTGGCACGCCCTGTGTAGAGGAGGGCTTCAGGATCCATCACGCCCCGGCCGACGAAGCGTGTAGTGGTGAAACGGCCGCGGAACGTTGCCCACCAATCGGCCAAGAAGCCGATCGATACAAGGGAAAGGAGAGCCGCATGTCACCCGCCGACCACCTGAGCGCCGAACGTCTGTGCGAAGCCGCGGAGGCCGCGCTGCGTGCGGCCGCGGACGTCGCGGAATACACGGGCGGGCCGTGGCCCTACCCGGCGGACCTCATGGGTTCGCCGCTCCAGCCGGACTGGCTCTCGGAGTTCACCAAGTTCGAGATCGAAGCCGCCAGCGAGTTCCTCGTGCGCATGGGGCTGATCGAGCCGCGCTCGGGCTCGAGGGCGGCCGAGTAAGCCGCCCCCTGCGCCCGGTCCCGGCGCGACAACAACACCAACCGGTCACACGGCCGGCGCCCCGCGGCGCCGGCCGTTTTTCTTTGGCGGCAGCGGGGGGCGTGGAAGGGTGGGGGGGCGGGCGGTGAGACGATATTCGGCCGGTTCTTGCTCTCGGCCCACACCTTCGTGCCAATGTCATGGCGTCGAGGCACACGCCGCGCGCACCGAGTTGGTCGCGCCGGCCGCGCGGGAAGGAGCGTGGCCGCTCGGATCCGCGAGATTCCAAGTCGCTTGGCGAAGGGAGCCGGCCATGGTTGAGACGTACGACGCGACGCGTTCGCGCCCGGTCGAGGCGGAGATCCAGAGCCGCATCTGGACCGCGATCATCATCACCTCGATCGCCGCGGGCATCACCGGCGCCGTCATCCGCCACATCTTCGACGACGACCGAGCCGAAACGGCGACAACCGTCCCCGACGCGACCAACCGCGGCACGACCAACCCGGCGCCGGCGCCCAGCACGCCGGCGAACACCCCGTCGAACGTCCCGAGGTAGCCCGCGGCGACGCGGCCGACCCCGCAGGGACGTTGGGACCGGAGAAGTGATCGCGGCGTGCACGCGGGCGATGACTCGCGCCGGAGGGGACCGCCGTGAGGCTCTTCACGCTCCTGAAGACCGCCGCGATGGACTGGATGAACGACCGTGCCCCCGAACTCGGGGCCGCGCTGGCGTTCTACATGATCTTCGCGATGGCGCCGCTGGTGCTGCTGCTGATCGTCATCGCCGGCGCGGTCTTCGGCGAGCAGGCGGTTCAGGGCGAACTGGTCGGACAGATCGAGCACCTCGTCGGACGCTCGGGCGCGGAAGTCGTGCAGACGCTGGTCGCAAACGCCGCGAGACCCGCCGGCGGGATCATCGGCACCATTGTCGGCATCGTCCTGGCCATCGTCGGCGCAACCGGCATCCTGGCCCAACTCAAGACGTCGCTCAACCGCGTTTGGGACGTCGAGCCCAAGCCCGGGCGCGCGATCCGCGACCTGATCCGCACACGGCTCCTCTCGCTCGGCCTCATCCTGCTCGTCGCCGTGCTGCTGATGGCGTCGGTGGTGCTCAGCGCGGTGCTCTCAGGTGTGCAGGAGCGCCTGGGCCGGTGGGCCGCCGTGCCGGGGTGGGCGCTACGTCTGCTCAACGAAATGGGCACGGTCGCGATGATGACGCTCCTGTTCGCGGCGGTCTTCAAGTGGCTGCCTGATGTGCGGATCCGCTGGCGCGATGTGTGGGTCGGAGCCTTCGTCACGGCCGTTCTGTTCGTGATCGGTCGGTACCTCATCGGTCTGTACCTCGGGCGCAGCGCCCCCGGCTCGGTCTACGGCGCCGCAGGATCGCTCGTCGTCGTGCTCATCTGGCTGTACTACTCGGCGCAGATCATCCTCTTCGGCGCCGAGGTGACGCAGGTGTACGCCTCGATGTACGGCGAGGGGATCCAGCCTTCGGCCTACGCGGTGCGCCCGCCGTGGGCCCGCAAGCCCGCGCTCCGCGGCGAGGCCGCGGCGGCGTGACGGCTCAGCCCCTG